>NZ_JBOEFX010000010.1:33832-96287 GCF_050633125.1 Lewinella sp. | reverse complement strand
ATAAGCCAAGGCTACCTCAAATTCATTAGGACGGCCAGTCACCAATGGTTCACCGTTTACATCCGTAAACTGAATGCTACCTAAAGAAAAATAACGCAATCCAAAACCAAGTGCCTGGAGGTCGTCTAATTTTTTATAACCTGTCAAATAGGCTAAATAAACATCATTGAGCCCTAATGACCGCAACCAAGGTGTATAAGTAGCCGAAACAGCTAAATCTTCTTCAGCCAAGACCAACTTAGAGGCATTGAAATGCATTGCATTTGGGTCAGCAGAAAGGCCAATTCCAACATCTCCCATTGCGCCCGAACGAGCATCACCAACTATTCGCAGGAATGGTACCGCTGTGGCTACCGTGTTGGTACAAGGTGTTCCGTCTAAGTTATAATATTTACCATCAGAGTCAAGGAAGCAGTTGCCCTGGGCACTAAGGTCGTTATTAAACGTTGTCAATACCAGTACGAGAGCTGCTAAACGTAGTACGTTCTTCATGAGTTTGAATTCATTTTCTAATAAATCGGAGCAAATATAGCTCCTTCTGTGACAAATTTGAGGATCAGCTTATAAACTAGTTTACAAAAGCCTTGCCAAAAATTCTTAGTGTGTAATTTTCACATCAAGAAAACCTTAAAAGGAGGTCCTTTATTTTACTGTTAATAAAAAATTAATGCCCTTCTCCGTGCATTGGTCAAGAATTAGACTTTAATCCTATCAAAATACTTAAAAAACGAGGGTTACTCTGGTAGCATGTGACCAGAATAACCCCAATTATTAATCCTTTGCAACAAAGCTGTCTAATGCTTTGGCTAATACACTTACTTCAAGATCACAAGTTTCTCAAACTCGCTTTGTCCACTGAGTTCCTGTCCGCTTTGTGTGCGTACCCGCACTTGGTACAGGTATACACCACGAGCTAGTTGATCACCATAGTCATCCCTACCGTCCCATTCGATACAGTCATCCAGGCGAAGTGCACCATCATTTGAGGGAATAAGTTCTTCGATAGTTTTCACCAAACGCCCGGATACCGTAAACACCTGAATCAACACTTCCAAGTCTTCACCAGCTACGTTGGTATCAAATTGAAAACAGGTCCGATCAGTGAAAGGGTTCGGGTAATTAAGCACGTTTTGTAATGCAATCTTTCCATCATCGGCAACGATGAATTCCGTCGTACCTTCTCCTAAGTTATTCGCTACATCCCAGGCACGCACCCGCATGGTATAAGTACCGGGAGCTAAATCCTTGAGCGGAAAGCGTACTTCTCCTTTAGTATAATCATCATTCTCTGCTTCGTAGAAATCGTTAAGTAAATAACTGCTTTGGGTATTTTCGTTGAGGAAACCCTCCAAGTCGTGGCCAATACTATTTCCCGTTACGTTTATCCCAAAATCATCTGATAACTTCACTACCAGGGTAGGGTTTGCCGTGACTTGGCTACCCGCAACAAAGTCCTCGGAGTTCATAAATACTTCTACTATCGGCGGCGTATCATCTATGACTCCATCAGGGTTTGAGCCTCCAATAATGAATCGTTCTTCACTTCCTCCTGCATCCACCCGTTGATCAGGATCGGCAGCGTAGTAGCTGATCTTGCCTGCACCGTATTGATAATTGATGTCTTTAGGTACTACAAACGAGAAGGTGAACTGACCATTCGTCACTGTAGCACGTCCACGGAAGAGTACATTTTTACGCACCATATATGTCCTTTCAGGACTGCCTTCGGGGTCGTTACGCAAGGTTTGGGCACCGATCCGTTTATCGTAGATGGTAGGAAATACCGTTCCATTAAAGTTACTTAGTAAGCTACCATTCAAATCTTCCACTTGCCCCGTGATAGTAACCGTTTCCAACGCGCTGAGCGTATCCAGGCTGGCAGTATCGACCTCAATACCATTAATCGAAGTCGTCGCTACGCGGAAACGCGGCAGTGCCGGACGCATCGCAGGATCACCCATTAACATGAATTTCCGTTCATTCTCGAAGCTTCCTGGTGCACTTAGCGCATTTTTAGCGATCCTAATCACATCGCCAAGACGGGTCCAGTCTCCTTGTTCATTTTGTTTCAGCATTTCGGTCAACGAACGGTTCGTCAAAGCTGCATTCCGGTTAGCAAACACAGGCCGTGTCGTTGTTAGAAGAGCGATAGCTCCTCCTCTCGGGGAGAGAATCAATTCCTCTCCGGCAGATACAAAGGCTCCATTATCATAATCTCCAAAGGTACAGGTAGCAGTAAGGAAAATACTGAGGCGGTCTAGGTTCTCCCAATTTTGAACCATGGGTATATCTAGCACGCGTTCTTGTGCCCAACCTCGGGGGCCACCGTGCCCTAGGTAAGTCGTAATTACCGAACCTCTGGTAATTGCCCGATCCAGTTGCTCCTCCACCGTTGGGTATCGGTCTCCGGCAGGCGTAGATTCCTGTGGAAAGAGATCGAACAAGAGTTTATTTATATTAAACTGCGGTTTTAGCTCTCTTACTAGTTCAGCTGCTTCGTTTGAATCGTCTGAATGCGCGGCATTATCTTCGTCATCACCCAAGAATGTCATTCTAGTTCGCCAATCCTGGTAGTAATCCGAATTGGTATCGTACTCAATGATCTTATTGATCACCGTAGCAGCTTCCTCTGGCGTCTTGACCGGTAAACGGCCAACAGCAGCACTCATATCATTAGCCAGCGGATCTGCACCAGGTTCATTATCAAAAATCACAAAAAAGTCATCAGAAGGAAACCCTTTGAGCTCATGGTTTTCATCTCGTTCATAAACGGGAACAAAATTGCCACCAAAACCATACAAATCCCGACAGTCAAAGGAACCATCACCTATTAGGAGTAAGTACCTCAAGCTACCATCGCGCTCAAAGATGAGTTTTGCAAAATCACGAATCGCCGTAGGGCTCACTCTCCCGCTAGAGAATTCGTTATAAATCTGATCAACAGGAACAGCCGTTACTTCCAAACCACTGAAACTACGCCGATGCTCCGTCAGCTCAAGTGCTTTTTCTGCAAAATCAGGGTGATAGACAATCAACATTTCCTGGCTTGCTAGTCCATGCAGGTTCTGTGGTTCAATCTTACCTACGGCTTCTGGGCCAGGGAAATCACCACTATTCTGAAAAGCGACAAATTCTCGTAACTGTTCAGCAGTTGTGAGTCCAAAGCGCAAGCTATTACCGCTAATAGTCGTTGCCTGTTCTTGTGGTTGTAAAGGATTCGAAATATCCCAAATACTAACATCATTGCCGGCATTATCAACGACAAAGGTCGTTGTGTTTTGCTCCATACTACGTGTATCACGAAAAAAGGTCTGATCTCCTTCAACTCGAAGGGCTAACCGAGCGCGAGCCTGAATAAAATCCAACCAGCCCGAACTTTGGTCAGAACCACCAGGGTGAGGGTAACGCAATAACACATCAAGGTTCTCTTCGGTAAGGTTTACGGTACCATTAAGGGAACTATTGGGTGCCAAGTCATTATAAATCTCGTTTTGTTCGCCAATCGGCACCCCGGGAACAGTTTGACTCGACAATGTTTGCCCGGCGATATCAAGGAAAAAACGAGAGCTTGGGCGGGCCCGTAATGCCATAGAAGCTCTAATTGTAACGGGTTCGTTGGTTTGTAACCCCTTCAATTCAAATAAATCATCATAAGCCTTTTCTCTGGCAAACTTGAAGAAATCACTGTACCAATGTTGGCCAGTACCTGTACCCGTAGCTTCAATTTCGTGTAGCGGGTTGACGCGATCTACTTCTGAACGAAAAACGCCATCATAAGTCGTTGAGGTGCCATCTGTAGCCTCGAGGCTACCCTGCTCTTGTATTCGCTGGCCATTGCCATTACCGCCTATCTTTATGAAGTAATAGTTACGTGAATCGTAGATATTTGTTTGCTGATCAAATCGGTCCTGTGCTACATTGTAATTCCATTTATTAGGTCCTTCAGCATACAACAAAAGGTAGTCTCCCCCATCAAAGCTACCGTCACCTTCACCAACGATACGAACTGCGTTCTCTACCAAGTCTTCGGGACGGTCTTCATTCACATCGTAAGGTACTAACCCACCACCATTTCCATAAACTTTGATACTACGAGGATCGATATTATCCAAATTACTGATACCCAATTCATCCTTGAGAAATCCATAGCTTAGTTTGTACACCCCTGTTGTAGGAATCGCAATTTTGTACACGTCGCCGTCACTGAGCACAGAATTAAAAGGGGGGCCGCCACGCAGCGTGCCACGTGGCTCGAAATTGACGTTAAGGACAAAAGCAGCTGCTTTCTGATAGGTATTGCCATCTTTAATAAAAGGAACGACAGCTATTTTTGCAAAATACCCTTCTGGTTCCCTGACGATATTGGTGGTAAACTTCAATTCAGTTCCCAGCTGCTCATCCTCGGGAGCATAGCGTTTGTTCAGAGGTTCAAAGCTCAGACTGGACACGGTTACATTAATGGCTCCAGGCCCACTGACAGGAAAGCGATAAATCCAGTAGGGATGAGAAGGAGCGGCATCGCCAAATTTTGCGTCAGGAAAAGCCCATTGCTCAATGGTTTGCTCCCCAATAAGGTAAGTCGTAGGTGTATCTTCCCAAAGAAAATCCTGACGAATGACCGTTTGAGAAAAAAGTTGCACTGCGAAAAGTACACAGCTTGAGATAAAGAGGAGTAGTTTTTTCATAACTTCAGTTGGTGCTGCACAAATTTAAAACAGCACAAAAATAGATGGAACATTCGTTTTTCCAATAGATGACTAAGCGATTCACTTCAAGCGTGTCAACTATTGGAAAAACCTTAGAGAATGTTTCATTTGTTTTTTGCGCAATAATTAATGTATTTGAAACGTAAACAGCCAATACCTATTTTTCGTTAACGGCAATTTGACCTCAAAATGTCGTTTAGCTGCAATGAACAAGTTTTTTATCACCGCTGGAAGACCAATTGTGTTAAAAATTTTGGGATGCGAAGGGGGTTTGTTAGTTTGGTCTTCGGAAAACTATAAGAAAACGACGAAATCGCGCAGCTATGAGGAGAAAGTTACACCTACTGGTAAGTTTGTTGTTCGTTATGACGATCACACTACAAGCCCAAGACCCTATTTTCAGTCAGTTCTTTGCTGCGCCATTACAGCTGAACCCTGCTTTTGCAGGAACAACGATTGCTCCTCGCTTCACTTTCAATCATCGAAACCAATATCCCAACTGGCCCAACGCTTATATTACTTACGCGGCCTCCTTCGAGCAAGAGATTGAGTCACTCAATAGTGGTTTTGGTATTCAGGTGATGACCGATGCTGCCGGAGATGGCATTTATAAAACCCATCAAGTATCGGGTATTTACTCTTATAAAATACAATTAGGCAGAGAAACCAATGTAAGAATAGGCCTGGAAGCTGGTTTCTATCAAACCAGAGTAGACTGGGACCAGCTTCGTTTTGGTGATCAACTCGATAACATTTACGGCGAAGAAATAAATGGCGTACCACTTCTCAGCGAAGAAAACCAACCAGCTTCGCTCACCACTACCTTATTTGATGCATCTGCCGGTATTCTGTTTTATAATCGTAATGTATACGGAGGTATTACGATGAAACACCTCAATCGACCTAACGAAAGTTTCCTTGCGATCAATGAAAATTTGTTCGCAGGACGGCCTTTACGGCTGACAATTCACGGGGGTGCAGAATTTGACCTTGGTCGGCGCAATAAGCGAGGAGGAACAACGTTTATCTCACCGAATGCTATGTTCGTAAAACAAGGTGACGTCGGGCAAATTATGCTTGGCACTTACTTGGGAACTGGCAGCATTTTTGGCGGTGCATGGTATCGTCACAACTTTACGCTTGCTGATGCTGCAGTTTTTTCGTTTGGTGTTCGACAGGGTGTCTTTCGGATTGCATATAGCTACGACATGACTGTTTCCACTTTAGCAGATGTTCCTAATGGAACCGGAAACACACACGAGATAGCCCTGATAATCAACCTGGAAGATAGTAAGATACTGGAGCGCAAAAGGCACTCCTCACGCTGGAACAACTGCTTCAAAATGTTCAATTAGAGAAGCTCGTTGACCGGTATAAATGTTAAAGTTCGCATTTTTGTGTCCAAGGATTGCGGAGGACGTTAGCTGGCTACCGTTTTTCTCCTATATTTGTTGGTCGATTCGCAAAATTAACTCGGTAAAGGGAATGAAAAATCTGTTAAAATTGGGCTCCATTGCTATGGGCCTCACGTTGGTGTTTAGTTCGTGTGGAAAGAAAGAATCCTCGGACGTCACCGGCTGGAATTTCAATGACACCAAATGGGGTGGCTTCGAGAAAAACCTCGATTATGAAGGACAACCTACGGGACCAAATCTGGTATTAATCCCTGGTGGTACTTTTGTAATGGGTAATACCGAAGCAGACGTAACTTTTGACTGGGACAATACGCCTCGTCGTGTTACGGTTTCCTCTTTCTACATGGATGAAACTGAAATCTCCAACCACAACTACCGCGAATACCTCTATTGGACCAAGAGAGTCTTTGGAGAAAGCTATCCGGAAGTTTACCTCAATGGTTTACCTGACACGCTGGTATGGCGTGATGAATTATCTTTCAACGAACCACTGGTAGAAACTTATTTCCGTCACCCTTCTTACGATGACTATCCAGTCGTTGGTGTAAGTTGGATTCAGGCTAATGAGTTCTGTAAGTGGCGTTCTGACCGTGTGAATGAGGCTATCCTCATCGAGCGCGGTATCCTTAATCCTAACATGGAGCAAAAGGATGAAGACAACTTCAACACCCAAGCTTACCTTGTAGGTCAGTACCAGGGAGATGTTCGCAAGAACCTCAAAGATTTGCAAACGGGAGGTGAAAGACCTGTTCGTTTCGAAGACGGTATCGTACTACCAGAATACCGCCTTCCTACAGAAGCGGAATGGGAGTATGCTTCTTTAGCATTGATCGGTCTTCAGGAAAACGAAAAAGACGAATTGTATACCGATCGTCGTGTCTATCCTTGGAGTGGATCTTCTGTTCGCTACCAGAAGCGTGATCGCTACCAAGGTTACATCCAGGCCAACTTTAAGCGTGGCCGTGGTGACTACATGGGTGTTGCCGGTCGCTTGAACGATAATGCCTGTCCTACTGCACCTGTACGTGCCTACCTACCTAATGACTTCGGTCTTTACAACATGGCTGGTAACGTAAACGAATGGGTACTTGATCTCTATCGTCCATTAACAACCACCGACTTGGTAGATGCTGACAACCATGATATGAACCCATATCGTGGTAATAAGTTCCAGCACTTAGAGTTGGATGAAGATGGTCGCCCTATTGAAAAAGACAGCCTTGGCCGCCTTCGCTACCGTTACGTAGAGGATGAAGAAGCAGCTGACCGTGAGAACTACAAAGTGGGTATGGCTTACAACTTCCTTGATGGTGACCAGCAGTCTGAAGCTTACTACGACTATGGTCGTCATACGCTGATCAGTGACGAAGCTCGTGTTTACAAAGGTGGTTCTTGGTCTGACCGTGCTTACTGGTTGACTCCGGGTACGCGTCGTTTCAAAGATGAAAACAAAGGTGACCGTGCAATTGGTTTCCGTTGTGCGATGATCCGGATGGGTGCACCAACGGACAACGAAACGGAAAGTGGACACTTCTTTAAGACGAAACGGAGTAGCCGTCGTCGTTAGAATTTTCCAGCTCCGCTGAAAAATTAATTTCAGAAAAGCCATTCTGCTCACTGCAGAATGGCTTTTCTATTATATTTGAGGCTTTTAACTATCAGGACAGTATCATCTTAGATCGAGATAATTCTATCCTATACCTGGCACTAAGTGGTTTGCGACATTTAGTAACGGGTATAACACTTATTTATTCTTCACAGCGCTGGTGCTAAAGGTTCCAGCCTACTTCTGTCGATATTTATGGCTTACACCACGGTAGCTACCTTATTGCAGCATTTTTCAAAATGCCAGCGAGTCTGTACTGACACGCGAAAGTTGTTGGCAGGTGATCTGTTCTTTGCCCTAAGGGGAGATAATTTTGATGGCAACCGCTTTGCTGCTCAAGCCCTGAAGGATGGCGCTGCTTTCGTCGTCATTGATGATCCATCAATCATAAAAGACGAACGTTATCTGCTGGTGGAAAATACATTGTTGGCGCTCCAGGCACTGGCTCACGCCTATCGCCAGCAATTAAATATTCCTATTGTAGCCATTACTGGCAGTAATGGGAAAACCACTACCAAGGAACTGGTAGCTGCTGTATTGAGTAAAGCTCACCAGACGCACTTCACGCAGGGGAATTTCAACAATCATATTGGAGTACCACTCACCCTGTTGGCCATGCCTTTGACCACCGAAATTGCTGTTATCGAAATGGGTGCTAACCATCAGGGCGAAATCGCTGAACTCTGCGAGATAGCAGACCCCACCCACGGCCTGATCACAAATATCGGCAAAGCTCACCTCGAAGGCTTTGGAGGAATTGAAGGTGTAAAAAAAGGAAAGTCCGAACTGTATACTTACCTCGCTACTCACCAAAGGGTAGCTTTTATCAATCTTGAAGAAGATTATCTTGAAGACTTAGCAATCCAGCATGGTGTCAACCGAAAAATTGACTATTGCCTTAGTACAACTCCAGACCCTACGACCCCTTTCTATGAGATCCGACTAGACCAGCTCGTCCCAACAATTAAGGTTTCATTTCTTAAGCCTGATGGCAATATTCGTACTGTAGAAAGTTCTCTCTCTGGTCGGCACAACTTGCAAAATATCATGACTGCGATTGCTGTGGGCAAGTATTTCAAAGTTTCTTCTCACTTAATCGTGGAAGGTATAGCCGAATATGTCCCCTCTAATAATCGCTCACAACGACTGGAGCATAAAGAAGTTGGTGTTTATCTGGATGCTTATAATGCGAACCCTTCTAGTATGAGAGCAGCGTTGCTAAATTTTGCAGCGGAAGCCAAAGGACCTCAGACGGTCATTTTAGGAGATATGCTGGAGCTAGGTAAAACAGCGGCAACAGAACATCTGGACATTGCCCAACTGGCACAGTCACTCGCATTTGAAAATATTACACTAGTGGGGCCACTATTTGCTGCCGCTGCTAAAGAACTGGGACTCCCCCATTTCCTCAGTGCGCAAGAGCTTAGGAATGCTTTGGATTGGCCGGCACTTGTTGGTACAGAACTGCTAATCAAGGGATCACGGGGGATGAAATTGGAGCTGCTACTGGAGCAGTAAACGTTTTAACCGGTTAACCAGTCTTTTGGTTTACCCATCCTTGCCCAAGCAATAAACGTTTTAACTAGTTAACCAATCTTTTGGTTTAGCCCCCTACTGCCCAGTGCTAAAACCTCCGAAAAGCATTCCAAAGTCGATCTGGCAATTCTTGCTGGATGGCTTTTTTATAATCGGAATAACTACATGGAATCAGACGGTGGCGTTGTTGCTTGCGGCTGGTTTTGGCAGGTACTTGTAGCCACCAGCGGCCACTCCGAGGGCTCTTCCAAAAAGTAAGTTTTTCTTCCTGTCCTTTCCAGTCGACAACATATTCAGTGAGGCCTTTATTGGTAACAGGATAATCGCCCAGCCGCTGATAATACCCCTCCGTAAAATACCAGACCAGTTGGGCTACAGCCTGCGCAGTAGGAGCTAATTTTCTTTTAGCACTATTATCGACACCGTAAATACCAAAGGACCGCAACTTATCACTCATTCCTGCATAACGGCAGAGTTGAGCGGCCTCTTCCAGAAAGAAACCGCTGGGGCTTGGGTTCAACTGCCCAGGAGCCTCCGATTGTTTTAGCGCATCCAGGTGAAGGGCTATGATATCGGCGTCCCTTAGTTGGGGTTCCACTTCTGCGAGACTCTCTCGTGCTTGCCCCAAACGGAGGTATTCATAATGCTGTTCTTCAAGCCAGTCAATAATTGCAGGATCTGTAAAATGCGCCTGTGCTCCAATGAGACTGAGATGAAATACACTCTCCTGCCTGTGCCGAAACAAATGATTGAGATACTTAGTCGAAGACTTTTTCCGATCCATACTGATAGGCACCTGCTCATCGATCAACGCAATACTTACCAAGTCGCGCAGGTTTAAAAACGATTGGAACTGCGAATAAAAAAGATTGGGGTTACCACCTATCAGAATGGGAAACAATTGACTGTCCATTACTTCTCGTAACAACGGAATGACAAAATCCTCGTTGGTCTTACGTAA
The DNA here is from genome assembly GCF_050633125.1 of Lewinella sp. Taxonomy (NCBI): domain Bacteria; kingdom Pseudomonadati; phylum Bacteroidota; class Saprospiria; order Saprospirales; family Lewinellaceae; genus Lewinella; species Lewinella sp. The sequence goes on along the minus strand of NZ_JBOEFX010000010.1, from coordinate 86,063 downwards.
GTTCCCTAAATCTGTAAACCCAAGATCTCCGAAGGCCCAACTCATGGGGTAGAGCGCTTCACGCACGGCATCAGCAGCCGTTGCATCCAGACCAATAAGCACGCATTGCTTGGAACTCAGGCTACCTTTCCCTCCTTGATAGAAAGAGATATTCGTGGCCCAGCTATGGGGCGCAGCAGAAGTAGCAATCTTAGTGGTTGGCTCCAGCCAGTGATCAAACATTCTTTCGCGAATAGGTTATGCGCCGAAAATAGGAAAATGGCAGCGCTTTGTTCACTTTTAAGGCATTATTATTCCAATTTCCTATATTTGCTGCGCCAAAAATTACTTGCCTTAGCAAGTATTACCAAACAGAACCAAACCATGGAAGATTTATTACAATTGTATCGGCAGAAACGCCCAGAGATCGTTTTTGAATGGTACGATGAGCCCACCGGTGCTGAGGGCTGGATTGTGATCAACAGCCTTCGCAACGGCGCTGCCGGAGGAGGTACAAGAATGCGCAAGGGCCTTACAAAATCAGAGGTCGAATCACTTGCCAAAGTAATGGAGATAAAATTTTCCGTAGCTGGCCCTAGCATTGGAGGCGCCAAATCCGGCATCAATTTCGACCCCAAAGATCCGCGCCGCCATGAGGTACTCGAACGCTGGTACAAAGCGGTGCTACCGATTCTAAAAAGTTATTATGGTACGGGCGGCGACCTCAATGTAGACGAACTAAAGGACGTTATTCCCATTACCGAGGATTTAGGTCTTTGGCATCCTCAGGAGGGAATTGTCAATGGCCATTTAAACAGCAGCAAAGGTGATAAAATTAATATCATTGGACAGTTGCGCTATGGTTGTGCCAAAATTGTAGAAGATGCGGAGTACGTTCCTGACGGTCCTAAAAAATTTGCAGTAGCTGACCTGATTACTGGTTACGGTGTTGCAGAATCCATACGCCATTTTTATGACCTCTACCATCAAGATACGGCAGCTGGAAAAACGGCCATTATTCAGGGCTGGGGCAATGTAGCTGCTACAGCAGCATCTTACCTCACGTTACAAGGTGTAAAAATTGTAGGTATCATTGATCGAGAAGGTGGTATCATTGCCCCTGAAGGGCTCGGTGTCGAAGAAATCAAAACCTTATTTATTGATAAATCAGGTAATGCACTGGAATCCGTCAATATGCTACCTTTTGACGAGGTCAACCAACAGATATGGTCACTAGGTGCTGATATATTTGTTCCCGGTGCAGCGTCTAAACTCGTGACACCAGAACAGGTAGCTATGATGCAAGCCGGTGGTCTTGAGGTAATTGGCTGCGGTGCCAATGTTCCTTTTATTGACGATGGCATTTTCTTCGGTCCTACAGCTACCCGCCTCGATCAGGAAATTGCTTTGATTCCTGATTTTATTGCTAATTGTGGAATGGCACGCGTATTTGCCTATTTGATGCAGCCAGATATTGAAGTAACAGATAAGGCTATCTTCAGCGATGTTTCAGCTACCATCCGTAAGGCACTGAGCAGGGTTCAGGAAACATCTTCCTTACCCGTAGGCATCTCTATGACGGCCTTAAATATTGCCCTGGAACAATTATTACCAGATAAAAAAGCAGCTGTAACTTCATAAAACACTGATTTTGGGCCAGAAAGAATGCTTTTCTGGCCCAATTTTTGGTAGAGCAGGAAAATTAACAATATCTTTGCTAAGATAAAGGCATTAGCTTGCATTTACCACGATAAACAATCCACCCAAAAACTACACAGAGATTGGTGAAACTCTTACCATTATCAAGCGTAAACAAGGTTTGACCTATTGGGTCAGGCCTTTTCTATTTATTACCCAAAAACAAGAACCCTTGAACATGACTTTAAAAATAACTCCTATGAAGATGAAAATTACAACAATTCTCCTTGGACTAGCACTCCTGCTTTGTGGGAATGTAAATCTCCAGGCCCAAAACGGATCAAACTCCAAGCCTAAGGATATGTACGAATTCGGTGTCAGTGGTGGCTATTTGTTTGTCGCTGGTGAAATTGATCCTGAGTTTGGCTATGCATATGGCCTGCACTTACGTAAAGCAACAGACTACCTTTTCTCTTTGCGCCTGGATCTTATGATGGGCAAAGCAAATGGCATGGGTAAAGATGGTAGTGATGCCTGGGATTTTGAGACCAACTACACCTCTGCAGCCGTTTTAGGTGTGTTCTCTTTAAACAGTGTACGGCTAGACCGCCCAAAGAAGAAAGTTAACCTCTACGCTATGATTGGTGGTGGGGTAAATTTCTTTGAAGTACTAGAGTATAATACGCCTGGTAATATTGCTGGTATTCCTAGAACAGGCTCTATTGCTTCAGAAGTTTCTCCTCATGCTACTGTTGGTGCAGGTGTTTCTTTCCGTTTGAGCAACAAGATTAATGTAGGTTTTGAACACCAATCCAGTGGCCTTTTTGGTAATCGTTCTGATTTGCTGGATGGCTTAAATAAAGAAGGCAGCCAAGGCAGTAAATCTATCGCTGGTGACATCTTGAATTTCACCAGTCTCCAGATGAATTTCAACCTTGGTAATCCTGCTTCACGCAGTGAACCGCTTTATTGGGGTAGTTTGGGAGAAGATATTATGAAAAATATTGACGATGTCAAAAAACGCCAGGATGTTGCCTTAGCAGATACCGACCAAGACGGTGTTATTGACGCCATTGACCAGGAACCTAACACACCTGCAGACGTACCTGTAGATACCAAAGGACGCACCTTGGATAGTGATAAAGATGGTGTTGCAGACTACAAAGATTTGGAACCTTACTATCCACCTCGTGCTGGTGAACGCGTAAACGAAGACGGTGTAGTGATCAACCCTATTGCTGCACCTGGAGGAGGCGTAACAGAAGAGCGAGTGCAAGAGATGATTGATGAAGCCCTTAGCCAGTACGGCCTAACAGAACCTAAAAACAATGTTGCGGAATGGTTCTTGCCTATGATCCACTTTGGCACCGACAACTATACCGTAAAGTATTCTGACTATGGTACACTTGCCAGTTTGGCACGAATGCTGAAAGCTAACCCTGATATGCGTTTGGTCATCACAGGCTTCACAGATAAAACTGGCCCTGAAGCTTATAACTCCAACTTGAGTTACCAACGTGCAGATGCAGTTGCCAAACACCTGATGAATCAGCACGGTATTGGCCGTAGCCGATTGGTTCTTCAATACAAAGGCCAACAAGACGCACTGGTTCCTTCAACGTCCAGTTATATGAACCGTAGAGTAGAGTTCCGAGTAGCAAGCCCAACTGATGTGGAAATGGATCGCCCCACTGGTTTGAAGCCTGGAAATAGCGACGGCTATTAATGGCACAGAAATCTGTTCTACCTTTACTTATTAGTTATAACTAAACAAGAATGCCTACTGAAGCCTCAGTGGGCATTCCTGTTTATTGGCCCACCTTAACATTTTTTTGCAACTAATCCTCAGATAGACTTGTTGATATACCCGTTAGAGATTTTCTCTTCCTTACCTTTGTGATTTCAAGAACAGCACAAAAATAAATTGAGCCTTCGTTTTTTAAAAAGATGGCTAAGCGGTTCAATTTAAGCGTGTCAGCTATTTGAAAAACCACAGAGAAGGCTCAACTTATTTTTTGCGCAATACGCATGGAATGTAAAGCGGAAGTAATCACGCATCCAAGTATGTCAGGAAAGTACCTCAAGCGGCAGGCAGAAGCACTCATCCCCACACCTTGGGGTAATTTCCGAATGCTGGCCTATGCCGAAACAGAAGAGGAATGGATGCCCCATATAGCCCTCGTTCATGAAGACTATCAAGAGGGGAAACCGACCCTCATTCGTCTACATTCAGAATGTATCACCGGTGATTTATTTGGCTCAAAACGCTGTGATTGTGGAGAACAACTTCACTATGCATTAGATCGTATTGCCAAAGAGAACGGTATCCTTCTTTATCTACGACAGGAAGGCAGGGGTATCGGTATTATCAACAAACTAAAAGCCTATCAATTACAGGATCAAGGGCTCAATACCATTGACGCTAACTTACACCTGGGGCTTGAAGTAGACGCCCGACAATACGACATTGGAATTTCTATGCTACAGGATTTGGGGGTTGAACAAGTTCATTTACTGACCAACAACCCAGAAAAAATAGAGGCTATAGATCAGTCCATAATTGAAGTTATTTCCCGGCAACCCATTGTTATTTCTCCCCAAGACGAAAACGCGGGCTACCTGAAGACAAAGCAGGAAGATATGGGACACTTATTTGATTTACTCTAAAAAAAGAACCCCGGATACTCAATCAAGAGCACCCGGGGTTCTTTTTTAGTGTTAAACGACTATTCCTCAAAAGTATAGCGAATAGTCAATGCCCCATTATCGGCACCAAAGCCATCCCCATATCCACTGATGTAGAAGGTCGGCACCCAATCTAAACTTAGGTTTACCGGAGCACCGGCAAACTTATAATCTAAACCAAGATAGCCTTGAATTCCCAGCGACAAGTTCGCTTCGTCTTCAAAACCAGAGAAGTCGTTATCATAACTCCAGAAATAAATAGCAGCACCGCCACCGTAATACCACTGTAAACCATCAACCGAGCTGATAGGGTTATGCACCTGATATGCACCACCTACCCCTATTCGGGTCCAGCCGTAAGAAAATACTTTCTGAGACCGATAGTTAACAAATGCTTCCAATGCGTTATTGGAGTTACCAAGAAACATCTTGTAAGAGATGGAAACAGGGTAGCCTAAACGTAAGCCAATGGCTTTCTGATAATCTTGGGCTTGCAAGCTACTGAAAGCTAAGCTGCAACAAAAAATAGTCAATACAAACAAACGTAAACGGGTCATAATTAGGTTGTTTAGTTGAACGATTAAAAATGATATTATTTCAAGTTATAAGACGACTACAGCTTAGTCCCCCTATAGCTATAGGTGTTACTGATTTTTGAAAAAAATTAAGTAGAAAGTTGGATTAGTGGATATAAAATAGCCCTTTGCTGCCGGCGTACACTTGAGTAGTAATAGTTGCCCAGCAAAGATAAAAAAGGATTTGCTTATCTTACAAAAATGGCGTTTATTTCTATTCTCAATCCAGCAGATCATCATGCCCGACAATTATTTTGTGGATACCACCTACAAGGCTATTGATTTCTCAGCAAAGGGCTTTCCAGCAGGTGATTATGAAGATTGCACCTTCATCAACTGTATATTCAGTGGTAGTAATCTTCGTGGATCTCGCTTTGCTGATTGTGAATTCCAAGACTGCGATCTGAGCAATGCAGAGATGGTTGACACCGCTTTTCAGGAGGTTATCTTTCGCGATTGTAAATTATTAGGCGTTCATTTTTCGAGTTGCCGGACCTTCCGCTTTAAGGTCGAATTTGTAAATTCCCAACTCAATTGGGCTTCTTTTGAAGCACTGCCCATGAAAACTACCCGCTTTGAAAGCTGCCAGCTATTAGGCACCGACTTTACGCAAGCTGATTTGGAGAAAGCCGAATTTATTGGTACTAATCTCGAAGGAGCCGTCTTTTCGCGTACCAATTTAGCTGGTGCTGATTTCCAGACAGCTGATAATTTCATGATCGACCCAGAGGAGAACAACCTCAAGCAAGCCCGATTTTCAGCCCATTCCTTGGCTGGCCTTTTGGGGAAGTATCAGCTTCGGATTGAGGGGGATTAGGTATTCAAAAAGTGAATCGCGCAGAGGCGCACAGACGCGGAGTTTTTTGAGCGGAATTCCCAAATAGCTATACACCTTTGAGTAGGCTCTCACGCTCCCAACGATTGGTAATCCTCTGGCAGAAAACGGGGGCTACAGATTGCCAAAAATACCAAATCTTCCTTTCCTGAGTTATAGATGCGCTGCGCTTTTTCTGGGGAGATATGTACCAGCATTCCGGCGGTTACCTCCTTACGCTCCTCCCCTACTTCGGCTACTCCTTCTCCTGAGAGGATATAGTAAATTTCCGTACCCTTTAAAGCGTGCAATACCGTCGTAACACCCGGTAATACCCTGGCTTGTGCAATCGACAAGCCGGGCGCTTGTTCGCTGTTGAGCAGCTCACGAATGTAGCAACGTTCTTCGAAGTAGTATTCGGGGCAATCTTGTGTGGTTATGAATGTCGACATGTTTTTTTGAAGTATGTTCCAACTGTAGGTTAGTAATACGAGGTTTGAAGTATAGTGTACTGATAGTTGACGGCTTTTTCTAAAACCTCACTGTACTGGATACTAAGTACGTGGTGCCATGTGCAAGTTACGGAAAGCCCATCCATCATCAGGTAGGGTGTTGGGATGCTTGACTATACGAGATACAGCCAAGTCTAACTGGTGCTAAGATAGCCTGTTGCCGAGGAACATCAACCCAAATAGATATTTTGCCTTATTTTACCTCTCTAAGCATTGCATAGAAAATAAAACCTACCATTCATGAAACTGCTGTACAGCCTACTATTCGCCCTCACATTTTGCTCCTTATTCGGCCAAGGCACCCAACTCCTTCGACAGCCAACACTGAGCCAAGACCACGTGGTTTTCGTCTACGCCAATGACCTTTGGAAAGCGGACCGTGCTGGAGGAACGGCCATCCGGCTGACTACTCACGAAGGTTATGAATCCTTGCCGCACTTCTCTCCCGACGAGCAGTGGATTGCCTTTACCGCAACCTATGACGGCAATACTGATGTCTACCTCATTCCTTCTGAAGGTGGCACACCACAAAGGCTTACCTGGCACCCCGGCGGTGATTTCGTCACCGGATGGACACCCGATGGAGAAGTACTTTTCCGCTCTGGTAGGGAAGGTCGCCCTACTCAAACCAATAAGTTATACACCGTTTCGCCAAAAGGCGGACTACCAGTAACGCTGGAAATACCGCGTGCTGCTTACGGTGAAATTTCCGCCAATGGGCAATACCTCGCCTACGTCCCTATCACCTCTTGGGACCCCGAATGGCGTAACTATCGCGGCGGGCAAGCCATGCCCATCTGGATTGTAGACCTCAAAACCAAGGAACTTACCCGTACCCCGCAACCTACCCAAGAGCGGCACCTTGACCCGGTTTGGTGGAACGGAAAAATCTACTACCTCTCGGAAAGAGACCTGGCCAGCAATATATGGATGTACGATCCGAATACCGGAGAAGAAGCACAGATTACCTTTCATAAAAAATTCGATGTAAAAAGCCTCGATGCAGGAACTGATGCACTGGTCTATGAACAAGGAGGCTATCTGCATTTACTGAACCCAACGACCAAGGAAAGCACCCAAATTGCCATTGAGGTGAAAGGCGATCAAAACTTTGCCCGCCCCCGGTGGGAAGATATTTCGGCCCGTGACTGGGACAATCCCCAACTCTCACCTACGGGCCAGCGAGTAATCCTAGAAACCAGAGGCGAAATCTTTACCGTCCCCAAAGAAAATGGCAGCTGGCGCAACCTCACCAATAACTCCAGCGCTGCCGACCGCAACCCGATATGGTCGCCCAAAGGGGATCAGGTTGCGTGGTTTTCGGATGTAAGCGGAGAGTATCAACTACAACTTGCCAACCAGCAAGGCAAGCTTATCAAGACCTTTGCCCTGCCCAATCCTACCTTCTATTTCCGGCCAACTTGGTCGCCAGATGGACGGTACATTGCCTATACCGATACCGACTACAATATCTGGTGCCTGGATCTCACAACTGGCGATGTAAAAGCAGTGGACACCGACCGCTACGCTCACCCCAACCGAGCGATGAACCCCGTATGGTCGCCAGATAGCAAGTGGCTGGCTTACGCCAAACAGCTGGAAAGTCATTTCAAAGCTGCCTTCGCTTTCCAGGTAGAAACAGGTGAACGCATCCAACTATCAGATGGCATGGCCGATGTGATTACACCCGTTTGGGACAAAGGCGGAAAGTACCTTTACTTTTTAGCCAGTACCGATTATGGCCTGAATTCCGGCTGGTTGGATATGAGTTCTTATGACCCCGCTGTCAATCGTAGCTTGTACTGCCTGGTGCTTTCCTCAACGGCGGAAGGGCCTACCTTGGAAAAGAGCGACGAAGAACCTCTTAACAAGGAGAGCAATGACGAAAAAGAGAAAGATGACGACAAGGAAATCACCGTAAGCATTGATCGCGATGGGTTGTTCGGCAGAACCGTTGCATTGAGTGTGCCTGCTGGCAATTATATGGGGCTGGAAGCTGGCACTGCCAATGAAGTTTTTCTGCTTGAAAGTGTTCCTGGATCACAGGGTGTTACCGTACACAAATACAAATTGGAAGGCCACGAGAAAGAAGAATTTCTGACCGGCGTTAGAAATTTTATCACCAGTAGTGATGGCTCACACCTTCTTTACCAAACCAGTAATTGGCACATTGTATCCACCAAAAGCAAACCTAAACCAGGCGATGGAAAAGTAAATGCTGATCTTAAAATCGCCGTAGACCCACAAGCCGAATACCACCAGATTTTCAGGGAAGGCTGGCGCTATATGCGCGACTTCTTGTATGTAGACAATGTACATGGTGCCCCTTGGGACAAGGTCTACGAATGGTATGCCCCCTGGATTGACCACGTTCGCCACCGTACGGACCTAAACTATGTGGTAGACATCATGAGTGGCGAAGTGGCGATTGGGCACTCGTATGTGAGCGGGGGCGATTTTCCGGATACAGACCGGGTCCCCGTGGGGCTGCTGGGGTGTGATTACAAAGTACAAAACGGGCATTACCAAATTGCCAAAATTTATACCGGGGAGCAATGGAATCCTGATGTAAGAGCACCGCTTCACCTACCAGGATTGAACGTTAAAGAAGGAGATTATCTCCTAGCCGTTAATGGTACAAGCTTGGACGCAAACAGCAATATTTATCAGCTTTTTGAGCAAACCAGCAACCGGGCGATCACCATCACCGTGGCTAACACCGTAGCTGGTGACGATGGCCGTGACCTGCTGGTAAAACCCATTTCCAGTGAACGCAACCTGCGCTACTGGGACTGGATAGAAAGCAATCGCCGCAAGGTAGACGAACTCTCGGGTGGCAAGCTCGCCTACGTCTACGTGCCCAATACTGGCAATGGTGGCTTCACCTCCTTCAATCGTTATTATTTTGCCCAACAAGACAAGAAAGGTGTCATCATTGACGAGCGTAACAACGGTGGTGGGTCGGCAGCCGATTACATGATAGATGTGATGTCGCGTACGCTCTTTGGTTACTTCAACAGCAAGGCCAATGACCGCCGCCCCTGGACCACGCCCATGGCCGGTATTTGGGGCCCAAAAGTGATGCTGATTAACGAGCGTGCCGGATCGGGTGGTGACCTCCTTCCTTATATGTTTAAAGCCAAAGGCATTGGTCCACTGATCGGTACTCGCACCTGGGGCGGTCTGGTAGGCACCTGGGATACGCCACGTTTTGTAGACGGTGGCCGCATGGTTGCTCCCCGTGGTGGTTTCTTTGACACCGACGGTGAGTGGGCCGTAGAGGGCGAGGGCATTGCCCCTGACATCGAAGTGATCCAAGACCCAAAGGCGGTGCTTGCAGGTCGTGATCCTCAATTGGAGCGTGCTGTCACAGAGGCCCTCAAAATGCTGGAACAAGAGACCTTTGAACTGCCCGAAGAACCCGCTGCGCCCGTACGTTGGAAGCGGCCTGATGGGTTTAAGGAATAAGAAGACCTTTTGTTCCAATATATTTATCGGCTCCATTATTTGGGGCCGTGCCTTCTCCCAACTGATGCAGTCGGGATAGCCTTTGGCCTTGTTCCGATCTTCCATCGGAACAAGGCCCCGAGCTCCGGCCTGTTGGCCTGCGCACTATTTGGGAATACAACCTCTCTTTACTTTTAAAAACGTGTCTAGGTACAAAGAGATTCAAAACAAAGTGGGCTGTTTTCGACTTATAACAACACATCAACATCTACACATCTTCTATGCGCATCTTACTTACTGGCGTAACGGGCTATATTGGCCAGCGACTTCTCCCCGTGCTGGCGAAGGATGGCCACTACCTTATTTGTTGTGTACGAGACGCCAAGCGTTTTGATGTTCCGCAGAACATTACCGACCAAGTGAGTGTCATTGAAGTAGACTTTCTAAAACCAGAGACGCTCACTAAAATCCCAACAGATATTGACGGAGCCTATTACTTGATCCATTCTATGTCTGGAAATGATGATTTCTCTAGTTTAGAATTACAATGTGCGACCAACTTTCGGGAGGCGGTGGCTACAAACAACCTGCAACAAGTCATCTACCTCAGTGGAATCGTCAATGACGACAACCTATCAAAACATCTGGCATCGCGCAAAGCGGTAGAAGAGGAACTGAGCAAAGGAAATTATCAGCTGACGACCTTACGAGCCGGCATCATTATCGGATCTGGTAGTGCCTCCTTTGAGATCATGAGAGATTTGGCAGAAAAGCTGCCCGTGATGATCGCCCCTAAGTGGCTCAAAACCCGCTGTCAGCCTATTGGCATCCGTGATGTGATTGACTTTTTATGGAAAAGCCTGCTTGATGAACGCACCTACGGCCAGAGTTTTGACATTGGCGGCCCAGACGTCCTTACCTACAAAGAGATGCTACTGGGTTATGCCAGAGTGAGGGGCTTCAAGCGCTATATTTTCACCGTACCTGTTATGACACCGCGCCTATCTTCCTACTGGCTCTACTTTATTACATCGACCTCCTATCCACTAGCAGTGGCCCTGGTAAACAGCATGAAAATAGAGGTAGTAGCAAAGGACAATAGGTTAGCGGGGTTGCTAGGCATTGAGCCCCTACCCTACCAAGTAGCGCTGGAACGCACTTTCCAGAAAATTCAGAAAAACGAAATTATTTCCAGCTGGACTGATGCCCTCTCTAGTGGTTTGTTGGACAATAATTTTTCCGATTACATTAATGTTCCTACCTACGGATGTTTTGTAGACAAACGCACTCGCGCGGTAGAGGAGCCACAAAAAACCCTTGACCGAATCTGGCAAATTGGGGGACAAACCGGCTGGTATTATGGCGACTGGCTGTGGAAAATCCGTGGTTACCTGGATAAGCTCGCCGGAGGTGTAGGACTGCGAAGAGGCCGCACCCACCATGATCAACTATCAGTAGGAGATGCACTCGACTTTTGGCGGGTGCTCTATGCCGATAAAGAAGAAGGACGACTGATGCTTTTTGCGGAGATGTTGCTACCAGGAGAAGCCTGGCTGGAGTTTAACCTTAAAGAGGGTAAGTTGGTGCAGACCGCTACTTTCCGCCCCAAAGGTATTTTGGGTAGGTTGTACTGGTATGCTGTTTTGCCTTTTCATGGGTTTATCTTCAACGGGATGATTGACGCCCTTGCAGGGGCAAATAGCGAAGGCCTTTAGGCCAGAGCTCGGTGCCTTCCGATCTTCCATCGGAACAAGGACAAGGATGGCCCCAAGAAACGCCTAAGCAACCAATACATTAAAACAAAAAGTGTCAAATAAATTGTTTTAATAAATTTATCGTATTAAATTTACTGTTAGTAATATGCAAAAATGCGGCAGTAAATGAATGAACGTGTAAAGGAAAAGCTAGAAATACTGGCGGATGCGGCCAAATATGATGTGTCTTGTTCTTCGAGTGGTAGCAAGCGTAAAAACACCAAAGATGGGCTGGGCAATGCGACGGGAATGGGTATTTGCCACAGTTACACAGAAGATGGCCGTTGTGTCTCTTTGCTGAAGATATTGCTCACCAACCACTGTATTTTTGATTGTGCATACTGTGTGAGCCGTAAAAGTAATGATGTAAAACGAGCGGCATTTACGGTGCAGGAAGTTGTTGACCTTACCATCAATTTTTATCGGCGCAACTATATCGAAGGGCTGTTTCTAAGCTCTGGTATTTTCAAAAACTCGGATTACACTATGGAGCGCTTGGTGCGTATTACCAAGGTTTTGCGAACCGAGCATAAGTTCAATGGCTACATCCACCTCAAAGCTATTCCTGGTGCTAGTGATGAACTCATCCACGAAGCGGGCTTGTATGCCGACCGGCTCAGTGTAAACCTGGAAATCCCTTCGGAAATGAGCCTAAAAAAGGTGGCTCCCGAAAAGAATTATGCCGATGTATACCAACCGATGAATTACCTCAAAGGCGCGATTGTGGGCCATAAGGAGGAGAAGAAGAAAATAAGATCAACCCCCAGTTTCGCACCAGCAGGACAGAGTACGCAACTGGTGATTGGTGCTACTCCTGAAAATGATTTGCATATTCTGAATTTGGCAGACAGCCTTTACGCAGAGCAAAGTTTACGCAGGGTATACTATTCGGGCTACATCCCAATCAGTGAAGACCAACGCCTGCCTGCTTTACGCCAACCGCCACTGATCAGAGAAAACCGACTGTATCAGGCCGACTGGCTGCTGCGGTTCTATGGCTTCAAGGTAGATGAAATTGTTGACCAGCAATATCCAGACCTTGATTTGGAGGTAGACCCTAAAATGGCCTACGCCCTGCGGCATCCACAGCTTTTCCCTATCGATGTCAATCAGGCACCTTACGAGGTGATCTTAAGAATACCTGGCGTGGGTGTAAAATCAGCACGCAAAATGGTGGCTGCTCGACGACATGGGCAGCTCCGCTATGAGCACCTCAAAAAAATGGGGATCGTATTGAAGCGTGCGAGGTATTTCCTAAAATGTGCTGATAAAAACTTCAGCCACCTGGGCTTGTATCCTGAGGCGATCCGAAAAGAGATTACCCAACCCAAACGCGCCAAAACCATCAGTAATCAATTGAGTCTTTTTGGGGCCGTGATGACTAACTAAATGACCTTTACTTACGACGGCACTTTTGAAGGCTTACTCAGTGTAATTTTCGAGACTTATCGCTTGGAAACAACGGCTACTGCCATTGTTCCTGCCGAAGAATGGCAAGGTAGCTTGTTTGAGACGCCACTTTTGGTAACGACCAAAGAAGAATGGGCCGAACGCGTGAAAGTAGGCATCAAAAAGAAGGGAGGTAAGAAAAGCCTGCGGCTACTGGAACATTGCTTTTTATCAGAATTTCCAGAGGTAAGCAAGTTGATATACGATTTTGTGCGTAAGCTGATGGCCAGCCCTATTAACATCAGCGATAATTTTGGGGACGATACGGTTTTGAAACTGCATCAGATCAAAAAGAAAATTGGCAGAGAAGTACACCGAATGCATGCTTTTGTACGTTTTCAGCGAACGCAGGACGATATTTATTACGCGATCATTGAGCCAGATTTCAACGTACTTCCGCTTCTTCCCGATCATTTTGAAAAACGCTATCCAGCACAGCATTGGCTCATCTACGATGGGCGTCGACGCTACGGGATTTATTATGATCAGCAGCAAACGGAATTTGTGAGCTTTGCCGATGATCATGCCTTACAATACCGTCAATTACCCGCAAACATGATGGCTGAACAAGAGGTAGAATACCAAGTGTTGTGGAAGAGTTACTTTGATAGTGTAAACATCAAGGAGCGGAAAAACCCTAAACTCCATTTGCAGCATGTGCCTCGGCGCTACTGGAAGTACTTGTCGGAAAAACGGGAACAATTTTAGGATACTGTATTCAAGACAAGCAAGGAACTTTTCACTACTCGTTCTACTTTGGTTGCCTAGATGATTATACACCAATACACTCAAATGGGAACCTTCCATGAGAACCACTGTGAAGACTACACCATCTTTGCTAATTTAGACACAAATAGGATATTAATGGCCGTGATGGACGGTTGTACCATGGGTAAGGAAAGCTATTTTGCCTCAGCGCTGTTTGGTAAAATATTGAGGAAAGTCGCCTATGAGGAATTTCATAAAAGCTACCTCAGGTCTGTTAGTCCATCTCTAGAAGAGGTACTACAAACGGTTTTCAAAAAGCTGTTCGCTACGCTAAAAAGCTATTCCTCTGATTTGAACCTAGATAAATATGAGCTGTTGACTACCCTTTTGCTTGGCGTCATTGACCTGCAAGCGCAAACGGCATTTGTTCAGGTTATTGGCGATGGATTGGTATTCTGTGATGGCCAAGCCAGTATTTTTGACCAAGAGAATGCCCCTGATTATCTAGGGTATCACCTGCGTGAAAATTTCACCTCCTGGTACGCAAAACAAGATCAAAGGTTGTACTTTGAAAAAGTACAAGACCTTAGTTTGTCTACGGATGGTATCTTTACCTTTTCCCCTTTTCAGGTAGATGAGCAGGAGGCTATTGCAGAAAGCTTTATCTTGGACTTTTTACTGAAAGACCAACGTGAATTAGGTAATGAAAGGATGTTTGCCAAAAAACTTTACCAACTTGAAGGCAATTACAATGTAAAACCAACCGATGATTTAGGGATTGTGCGTTTAGTATTGGTCAAAAATTAACTTTCCTCTTTCATTTCCGCTTTTCAACTTGAACAAACTCATTCCGACTTTTAGTACGGAGTCGTTTATTACTTCACTGAAAAGCGGAAGTCGGAAATTAATTATTCGACCGTTACTTAGTATTAGATTCGCCTAATTGAGCAACTACCAATGATAAATATCCGACCAGAAAAGCCTGCTGATTTTCCGGCTATAAAAACGATTCTTCAACTCGCTTTTGCCTATGATGAACACAGCGACCAGACCGAAGATTTGCTAGTAGAGCGGCTACGTAAGTCACCAGCCTATATTCCTGAACTTGCCATGGTAGCGATCTTAGAAGAAAAGGTGGCCGGGCATATCCTTTTGACAAAGATTGACATCGTTTCTGACCAAGGGAATACCCCTTCTTTGGCTTTAGCGCCCGTATCGGTGCATCCTGATTATCAAAATCGGGGCTTTGGTGGGTCGCTCATCAAAGCAGCTCACCAGCAAGCTCAGCAGTTGGGGTATGGCTCCATTGTGCTTTTGGGGCACGCGGATTACTATCCTCGATTTGGATACAAGCTTTGTCGTGATTATGGAATTGAACTTCCCTTCCCGGCGCCCGCGGAGAACTGTATGGTTATAGAATTACGCGAGGGCGCTCTGACGGGTATCAACGGAATGGTAAAATATGCACCCGCCTTCTTTGAGTAAAAGAAAACACTAATTTATTCTCGCCAAAAAATCATCCTTGTAAGTTCTGCCAATTGGGACAACTGTTTTTCCTTTCAGGTAAACCTGGCTACCCGATATTTTCTCAATTTTCGTTGTATTGATCATATAGGACTTGTGAACTCTAAAAAACTGTCCTTGATCCAGGTTCTCTTCCCAGTATCTCAATGATTCTGAAGATAAGTGCTTCTTTTCTGGCAGAAAAATTTCGGTGTAATCCCCCTCTGATTTTATGTAGAGGATGTCATCAACAAGAACCTTTACCAATTCGTAACCAGATTTGATAAACAGTTCTTTTTTATGTTCTTGCTTGGCTTCAATAGACTGTGAGCTGCTTGGTTTATTGCTTTTTACCGGTACTTTTGCCACCGCTTTGACGAAGCGTTGAAATGAAAAAGGCTTTAATAAATAATCAACAACACTAAACTCATAGCTTTCTAATGCATAATCGGGGAAAGCGGTGGTCAGGATAACAGGAGGAGCATTGGGTATGGTTTTCAAAAAATCGATCCCTGATATTTTAGGTAAATGAATATCCAGAAACATTAAATCTACCTCTTGTATCTTTAGAAATTCCATGGTTTGGAGTGCATCCGTGAAGGTCGCTTTCAGGGTCAGGGTTCCAATATCTTCAATATATTTCTTGAGGATACGCTGAGCAGGTGGTTGATCTTCAACGATAATACAATTCATTATTAGCTGGCTTTTTTCAGCGCTAGAGAAAGAATAACTTCAAAACGATTTTCGCCTTGATGGATTACCAATTCGTGTGCCTGAGGGTAAAGTAAATCTAACCTTTTCCTTACATTCTCCAAGCCAATACCACTAGAAAGGCTATCAATATTTGAATGCGGATGGTAAGAATTCACGCAAGAAAATTTAAGAACACCATCCTTTTCCACCCAAATATCTACCGCTATGGAGATATTATCTGTTTGACTCGCAGTACTATGCTTGAACGCATTTTCAATAAACACGATGAGTAACAGCGGTGCTATTTGATAACTTTCACTGACATTCTCTACTGTTAAACCCACACTCCCTCTATCTTCTATTTGTAGCTCACTGATTTTCATAAAATTCTCAATATGCTCTACCTCTTTACCCAAAGGCACATATTCGGCTTTACAATCATAGAGCATGTACCTTAAAACAGCAGATAGTTCCAGTATTATATCTGGCGTTTTAGGAGAGTTCTCAATGGCATGTGCATAGAGGTTATTGAGGTTATTGAATAAAAAATGTGGATTGATTTGGGACTTCAAAAACTGGAGCTCACTTTCCTTAACTGCACCTTGTAATTTTTCTAGCTCTCGCTCTTTCCGGAAAGCGTCCCAGCCAAAATGAAACCCTACTAGAATAGTGACTACAGGAAGAATGCTCAAAAGTGTGTAGAATATTCCAGGGAAGGAAGTGCCTCGGGTTTCTGGAAAATAAATTTGCTCCAAAACCAATTCTTCCATAACCAAAGTAAAAGCAATGATACCCACCGCCGCCAATGCGAAAGTCAGGTACTTTTTTTTGTAAAAAAAACGAGGCAAAAAGACGTAGTTGATAACAAAAGCTACTACCGCTAAATTGATAAAGAAAACCACCTCAGATTCCTCAATCTGGGGGTTTTTACGATCTATTGCATAAAAGGAAAAAACCACGAGATGCAATATGATCTGGAAGATAATTTCTTTAGTTACGGAAGCTGATTCTTGCTTAGGCATTTTTCTCATGCTCCTAATTTAAGTATTTTGACCATACCAGCCAGTGAAAGTAGCCCAACCGCTCATCTTACCTGCTCAACTACCAATCTATCCCTTTATTTGTAAAAGTTACCGTTCACAGGTTCATTATTGTCGTTCAAAGAATATTTTTCGCCTTGTCTTCAAACGTCTGTTTATTTGTGTCATCAATCTATAATGATAAAAAGTACGCAATGAAATCTATCCTTAACACTTCTCTCTTTACTGCCCTATTGATGCTTATTGGCAGTTCTCTCCTTGCCCAAAATGAGCCTATCGTCATCACTGGTACTGTCCTCGACTATCAAAGTCAGTCTCCTATTGAATTTGCTACCATCATGTTAGGCAACAGTCAAGACAATTCAGTAATAACCGGTACCACAACAGACGAGGACGGTACTTTTACCATCTCTAGTGATACAGAGAATGTTTTTCTGGAAATTAGCTTCATTGGTTATGTTCCTCAAAAAATAACAGATTTCCAAGTACAGTCAAACCGTGTTGAACTTGGCACCCTCTTTCTATCAGAAAACAGCCAAACCCTTGACGAAGTAGTCGTTCGTGCTGAAAAATCACAAACAGAATTCAAGTTAGACCGCAGGGTATTCAATGTAGGACAGGATTTGAGTAGCACCGGTGCCAGCGCTTTAGAATTATTGAATAACGTTCCTTCTGTTAATGTCAACATCGAAGGAGAAATCAGCCTTCGAGGTAGCGGAGGTGTACAAATACTCATTAACGGAAAGCCATCCGTTCTGGCCGACGAAGGTGGTGCCTTAGGGTCTATCACAGCAGATATGATTGATCGAATTGAAGTGATCACCAATCCATCTGCTAAATATGATGCAGAGGGCAGTTCCGGTATTATTAATATTGTTCTTAAAAAAGAAGAGAAAAAAGGGGTTAATGGTTCGGTATCCGTCAATACGGGTATTCCCGATAATCACAGTATAGGATTGAGCTTAAATCGACGTACAGAGAAATTCAACCTTTTCAGTCAGATTGGTGCAGGGTATCGGGAACTGCCTCGTGATAACAATACCATCAACCAGGATTTACTTACAGGTACGACCATTCTGAGCACAGGTACCGACTATAGAAATGAAGCATTCTATAATGTTATTTTGGGTGCGGATTATCATATTAACCCCCTTAATGTACTTACCCTTTCGGGTAATTTTGCCTACGAAGTAGAGGAGCAACCTTCGCTCACCAACTTCCGCCAACTGGGTGGAGATGACCTTCTTGTTTCTGAATGGTATAGACAGGAAAACACCGAAGCAACCAACCCCAAATGGCAATATGAACTACAGTACAAGAAAGACTTTGAAGACAATAAGGATCACACCTTACTATTCAGTGCATTAGGAAATTTCTTCGGAAAAGACCAATCTTCTGAATTTGAAAACGCCACTATTACTGGTAGTGAGGCACCAAGCAACCAGCAAACAGAGACTTCTTTTAGTGAAACTAAATATACTTTTCAACTCGATTACACCAAGCCTTTTTCAGAGAAAATAACGCTGGAAGTAGGAAGCCAATATGTCATTACCGATGTTGCCAATGACTATGCCGTTTCCAATTTGGTAAATAATGAATGGGTGCAAGATGCTGGCTTAACCAATATCTTTGAATTTGACCAGAAGGTATTAGGTGTCTATAGCACAGGTGCCTACGAAGGTGAGCGTTGGGGCGTAAAAGCAGGATTGCGCCTGGAGATGACCGACTTAGCAACCTTACTCACCAATACCGCAGAAACAAATCAACAAAACTACGCCAACCTCTTCCCTAGTTTACATACCTCTTATAAGATTACAAGTCGCTTTTCGCTTCAGGCAGGATACTCGAAACGCATTTTCCGTCCTCGCCTTTGGGATTTGAACCCATTTTTCAATATCCGCAACAACTTCTCTATCAGAACAGGTAACCCTAACCTAAATCCAGAATTTACCGATTCCTACGAGGTCAATAGTATTTACATTTTCGAAAAAGTTTCTTTGAACCTTGGTGTCTATCAACGGTACACCACCGATGTCGTCGAACGAGTATCTACTTTTGAGAATAACGTCAATACTTTCAAGCCTTTGAATATTGGTACCAATAGAGCTACTGGTGTTGAATTAAATGGAAAGTACAGCCCAAATAAATGGCTTACGTTTAATGGTGACTTCAACTACAATTACTTTAACCGTGAAGGTGTATTTGAAGACAATTCTTTTGACTTCACTGCCGACCAGTGGTCTTCCAAATTGACGACCAAAATAAAATTCCCTGCAGCTATTGATTTTGAAGTGACCGGACAGTATCAATCAAAATACCAGACGGTACAGCAAATTGTTAGTGATAACTTCTTCATTGACTTAGGCATCCGGAAGAAGATAATGAACGGTAAAACAATCCTTAACCTAAGCGTAAGAGATGTTTTCGCTTCGAGAAACAGAGAAAGCGAGATTCTTCAAGATGACTTCTACATTTACAACTTTGGCCAAAGAGGCCGGTTTATTACCCTCGGTCTTAGCTACGGATTTGGCAAAGGAGAAGCCATGGAGTACTCTGGAGGAAGGAGAAGGTAGTATAATACTGTGAGGTTTCTTTCTGCTACGAAATGAATCCTCTTACCTTTAGGAAATCTCCAAAATAACTTTACCTGTATTTCGGTTGGCCTCCATGTGTTGGTGAGCCGCTGCAACCTGCCCCCAAGGATAAACACTATCCACAATTGGGAGCAGGTTGCCTTGTGTAAAGGCCGGCCAGTATTTCTGCTGCAAATCAGCCGTCAGTTGAGCTTTATAAGCTATTGATCGCGAACGCAGGGTGGAGCCCATAACATGTATCCGCTTACGCAAAATGGCCGCTAGGTTTACGGCTTCTTGTGTCTTTGGGCCACCCAAAAATGCGAGCATCACCATCCGGCTATCCAGCCCCAAGGATGCCAAATTAGGTACAAAATTAGGCCCGCCTACAAAATCAATCAACACATCTACCCCTTTGCCATCTGTGATTTCTTTTACCCTTTGGCTAAAGTCTTCATTTTTGTAATCAATGGTGTGATGAGCCCCTAAGCTACGGCAAAATTCATGCTTGCTTTTTGAGGCTGTGATAATGATTTCACCAGCGTCCATAAGTTGAGCCAATTGGATAGCCGCGGTACCTACTCCGCTACCGCCAGCATGGATCAGCACACGCTCACCTGCTTGTAATTTAGCTAACCAACCCAGCGCCTGGAAGGCCGTCAAGAATACCTCAGGGATAGCGGCTGCTTGTGTAAAAGATAAACCTTCGGGAATGGGTAGCGCCAGAGATGCAGGTAAAACAGCTTGCTCTGCATAGCCGCCGCCCGGCAATAAGCCACATACACGATCACCTTTTTGAAAACCGCTCACATTTTTGCCCCAACTTGTTATTGTGCCGGCCATTTCCAAGCCTAGAACAGTACTCTCTCCCGGCGGTGGCGGGTATTTCCCTTCTCTTTGCAGGATATCCGCCCGGTTCAAGGCCGTCGCTGCTACGGCAACCAACACTTCATCAGGACCAGGAACGGGTGCTTCCGTTTCGCCGATATACAAATTTTCGGGGCCACCGAATTGATCAAACAGAATCGCTTTCATGAATATGTTCTTCTGGTAGATTTAAAGATGCACGCTCNNCTCCAACTTACTCCACGGAGCCTCATTTTGGACAGAAGGCCAAAAGTAAATAATTGCAGCGAGGATGAAAAACACAGACAAGAGCGATCCTTCTATACCAAAATCTCCACCCGTCAACCATTCAGGGCCAACAATTTCGAGTTCTAAAACCCTGTAAGTATCCATTCCGCTGACGGCAAAGCCCAGTACTGTACTCTGCAAAAAATTCCAAATAGCATGCATAGCGAAAGGCGCCCATATATTTTGAACATACAAATAGAGTTGTCCCATAAGCAACCCACCCAGTACAATTTCCAAGCCTGCAATCCAGGTAAAAGCGTTGTTTCCTACGTGTAGTAAGCCAAAAACCAAGGCACTCACGATTAACCCTGGCCAAGCACCAAAATAGCGGTGAAGCTGATTTTGCAGAAAGGAGCGCATAATCACTTCTTCTGCCAAAGGCTGGATCAGGAAAAAGAGACACCAGCCGGCAAAAGCTATTGGGATAAAACTCACATTAGTGATTTTTACCCAGCCTCCTACAAAAAGAATTAAGAAACATAAAAGAATGATCCCGCCTCCAACTGATAGTCCAGTTCGCAAGCCGAGATTAAAACCTGTTGACGTAAATCCCAGTGTCGACCAACCTTGCTTAGATTGAGCATAAGCAAGGACATAAGCAGCCGTCAGTACACTGATCAAAACAACCGTCCAGCCCCATATTAGCGAAGGTAATTCATTGTCTAGCCAACTACCAGGTAGTAACAGTTCGCCAATCAGCTCCAAAAGCAGCCCTGTTACTAGCGCAAGGAGTACGAAGGCAACCAGTTGTAATACAAGAAAGACCAGCTTTTGCCACCAAACTAGCTGTCGAGAGGGTAATAAATTCATTACACGATTTTGATGCTGAGTCACTAAATCTAGCAACGCTTCACCGCATAAAGATATAAGATATTTAAATCGTGTTGGTTAAGGTACCGCTACGGCCTGATCCAGTGTCCGGCAATTCCAAACGGGATCATAAGATTGGTTCTCATTTTTGTAATAACACACTTGTGTTTGTGTAGCCTGGCGCAAATACAGGGGATTACTGGCGTAAGTCTGCCCCGTTGTATACTCTCCTCTATGGATAAGTTGAAGTTCTTGGCCATCCCAAGCTACTAGTGCTTTATCGATGCCGGTAAGGCAACCCGCCGTGAAAACACTGGACTCAAAAACGATGGTCTGATCACTAGTATTCAAATCAAATATCCGCAACAAGCTACTGGCGCCACAATCTTCGAACAAACAAATTCCTTCTAATTCGAGCGCTTTCACCTCTTTACCCTGTTCAATTATTTTCAGGGATGCGCGGATATCCTCAGGTGCCTGGCGTTCATTTGTACTGAGCCCTAAAGCAATCAGCTCTTTACTACCGTCCCCTTCAAGGTCAAAATATTGCCAACTTTTGGCCAAATAACCTCCCCAGATGTATCCGGTGTACACATTTCTGTCCGCACTGCAAGCTTCCACAAGGAACCACTGTTCGCGATAACCGTGTTGTACACTAAACACTGCTTTTTCTACTGGAATAGCGAGATTTGTTACGACCTGCCCTAGCGTTAGCTTGCCTATACTTTGACCTTTGGCTTGCGGGGATTTCATTACAGGGGCATCTTCAACAAAGGAAATCAGCTGAGCACCGTCCAGGTAAAAATCCGGCGTTTGGCTATATTGATGGAACCATTCGTAATAATCACGAAATTCTTCACCTGTATAACGAACCTGAGATAATACTGCCGTACTAGACAATGACAAAATAAGAATGGGCGTGAGATAGTTTTTCATAGGAAGTGTATTGAGCAATGGGATATTATGTAAACGGCTATTTTGACCAAATTATTACCTGACAATAGATACGAGTCATGAGTTTCAGTTGGATGTTTATACTTATTGTAAGTAGAGACATTAATCCTATGTTCGCTCTTCCTCATCTTTTACAAACGTTAATTGCTGTTCAAGACAAAACGTTACTGCAACTTTTCATTTTTCTACTCGTCTTTTTTTAAGACGCAAAAAAATAGGAAAGGGAACAGTTTTTTGTTCCTTAATCTGACCTAAGCGCATTTTCGGACGATTAAATCCGCTGTTTTCCTTAATCAAAAACACCCGACTAGTATGAAACTTCACCTTCTGACCTTCCTCCTACTGTCCAGTACTTTTTTTTGGCTTACCGCCCAACAAAATGATTCCATCCCCAAACGGATATTGTTTACACAAGCAGTAAAAGGTAATGCTCCCCAGATTGACGGTGATATCAGTGATGCTTGTTGGGAGCAAGTCGAATGGAGTGGCAACTATCAACAATTTGAGCCCTACAACAGTGAAGCGCCAACACAGGAGACTAAACTAAAGATACTCTACGACGCTAAAAACCTCTACCTCGCTTTTCGTTGCTACGATGACGAACCTGATAAAATTGAGCGTCGCATGTCGAGACGAGATGGATTTCCCGGCGACTGGGTTGAGATCAATATTGATAGTTACCATGATTTGCGGTCTGCTTTTTCTTTTTCCATTTCTGCTTCTGGCGTGAAAGGCGACGAATTCATTTCCAATGATGGCAACAATTGGGACGCCAATTGGAACCCCATCTGGTATGCAAAAACCCAGGTAGATGAAGAAGGCTGGACCGCCGAAATAAAAATCCCCCTCAGTCAACTACGCTTTGGTGAGGCAGAAGAATACGTATGGGGCATTCAATCGACCCGGCGTTTTTTTCGCAAACAAGAACGGGACACCTGGCAGCCTATTCGGCTTAATGAACCCGGGTGGGTAAGTCGCTTTGGAGAATTACATGGCATTAAAGACATAAAACAACAGCGACAGGTAGAGATTCAACCTTATATCTCTGCCCAAAGAGCTTCTTTTACCGCCGAAGAAGGTAACCCCTTCGCTACCGGATCGGATGGTCGTATAACTGCGGGTCTTGATGGTCGTATTGGTGTCACTTCCGATTTGACGCTTGACTTTACCGTCAATCCTGATTTTGGCCAAGTGGAGGCTGACCCCGGTGCACTGAACCTCAACGGTTTTCAGATTTTTTTCAGTGAGCGGCGGCCTTTTTTCATTGAAAACCGGAATATCTTTAATTATTCCATTACAGAAGCCGAGGCTGGAGGAAATTTCAACAGTGATGGTTTATTCTATTCACGTCGAATTGGTGGAGCTCCGCATAGGAGGATTCATTCTGATCCCGACGAAAACTATTTTGTTGATCGTCCCGACAATACGACCATTTTAGGCGCCGCGAAATTTAGCGGGAAGACCGAAAATGGGCTATCCATCGGTATCCTTGAAAGTATTACCCAACGAGAAATGGCTACCATTGATGTTCTTGGAGAACGTACCGAAGAGGTCGTTGAGCCCCTCACCAATTTTTTCGTTGGGCGAGTTCAACAAGACTTCCGAGGGGGTAATACCGTGGTAGGCGGAATGTTAACTGCGGTTAACCGAGATTTGAATAATGATCCGGAATTAGCTTTCCTCCACGAATCTGCTTATTCAGGAGGGCTAGACGTTGTTCATCGCTGGAAAGACAACCAATGGGTGTTTACTGGAAAAATGCTCTGGAGCCGTGTCAATGGTAGTACCGAAGCTATTCAATCCACTCAGGAAGCCTTTGAACACCTTTTTCAGCGCCCCGACGCTGAGCACCTGGAAATAGATACCACCGCCAATAGCCTGATGGGGACAGGGGGAACCTTTAAAATTGCAAACTACGGAGGTGATTGGATTTTTGAAACCGGCATGACTTGGCGATCTCCAGAGCTGGAACTCAATGATATCGGCTTTCTCGTCAATACCGATGAACTCAACTATTTCTTCTGGGGAGCACGCCGCTGGACCAAGCCCAACAAGACTTTCCGTCGCTTTCAGTGGAATTACAACCACTGGAGTCGTTGGGATTTCTCTGGGAAAAACCTGTACCGAGCAGTAAATACCAATGCCCACCAACAATGGGCCAACTTTTGGTCTTCTGGTGGTGGTATCACTTATGAAAACCTTGACATTTCTAAAAATGCGCTGCGTGGTGGGCCCCTACTACGTCGGCCTAATGGCTTTGGGATCAATGCTTACTTAAATACCGATTCTCGCAAGAAAGTGCAGTTTGGTCTCAACACCTTCCAAGGCCTAAGTCAAAACAATATCGTGAGAGTACAAAGCTATGGCGGCTATATTCAACTACAGCCCACCAATGCTATGAGCGTCAACATTAGTCCTTCCTTTGACCGTTACCAGCGACAGGAGCAATATGTAACCCAATTAGAATTTGAGGGTGACAAAAGATACATCAACGCCCGAGTCGACCAACAGACAATAAGCCTAACTATTCGCCTGAATTATAATATCACCCCAGATTTGACCATACAGTATTATGGTCAGCCTTTCATTTCCAGGGGTCGTTACCAGGATTTTAATAAAACTACAGCTACTCCATTAGGTAAGACCTTTGAGGATCGGTTTACCCTATTTGAAGCGATCACTTACGATAGCGAAACCGAAGAATACAGTGTAGATGATAATTATGATCGTGCTTTTGATTATTCTTTCAGCAATCCCGACTTTAACTTTATTCAATTTCGCTCCAACTTGGTGCTACGTTGGGAATACGTACCGGGCTCAGAGTTGTTTCTTGTTTGGTCGCAAGGAGCCAATGCATCTGGTGACCCCAATCGTGGTTTGACAAGAAGCCTATCAGAAAATTTATTTGGTGATAATGCCCGAAATGTATTCCTGGTTAAGGCCACGTATCGATTTTTGAGGTAGGGGTGCTCATCCCAACACCTCGGGATTCGCGGTAATTCGCACCTGACATTTAGGGACACGAGGAGACTATCTATAGTCTCGGGTAAGCATTGTTTATTAGTTGACCGAAGAATTAAACCGCCTCCTCTTTTGTACTCAAAAAGACCGCGAACGAAGCGAATACTCCCGTGATCCTAACCACTAGGAGGAAGAAGACCTTCGCGAGCGCCAACGAGTACATACATGAGCTCTCGCATTGGGAGAGTACCCAGATGAGCAACGCGAACACTCCTACGAGCGTCAGCGAGTACCTAACCCCTCCCTTACCCTACCGTTCCCTAAATTCCTCCCTAAAACCCCGGAAGCTTGAAAATAAAAGCTTAACTTTCGTATCCCAAAAGCGACCTTCCATGAACATCCCTACACACAAGCAAGCCTTGCTGGGCTTAGCCCTCTTGTTTTTGCCCAAGCTCATTCATGCAATGCCTATAAATTGGCTAGCGCCAGATTTAGAGCGAATTCAGCAACAGGCTCAAGACGAAGACAAGCTATTCATCATCTATTTTTCTGCCGACTGGTGCTTACCTTGCCAATGGATGCAGGAAAACACTTTCCAAGACGCTGAATTATCAGAATACCTAGGAACACATATCCTTACAGCCAAAGCAGACCTCAACCAAGCTGCTTCTAAAGTGCTCCAGCATCAATTTGAAGTAGAGACAATCCCCACCATTCTTGTTTTTTCACCTAATGGTAAACTGCTTGATCGGCGTGAAGCAAGTATAGAGGCTCGGCCGTTATTAAGATGGTTGAAGAAACTGGACAAGCCAACAAATCATATCAGTGCAACCCTTCCATTGACCAATGACAAAATGGCGATGGATGCTCCCCAGCCAACAATTGCATTTAGTAGGCCTGCCTTGATTCCGGAAGAAGATAACGCACCAATGCTAAGCAATACTTCTCCTCCATCAGAGAATCAAGCACCACCACTATTGGTGTTGAGTGGTGAGCCGATCGCCGCCATACAAACAAATTTCGCCCCACGCTCAGGTATGGCTTACGGTGTGCAATTAAAAAATGTACTCGTTGACTACCCTACTGCTATTAGACTCGTTGGAGAACTAGAACGAAAATATGAACAAAGTACAGAGCTGAAACCCAATGGGCAAGGACAGTTCTATCTGGTACTTGGAGACTTCACCACAACCGGTAAAGCACATCAATTTTTACACTTTTTGCAACGTAATGATCGCGAAGGAGAAGTCATTCTGCTATCAAATAAATAAATCTTAAGCCCTACTTTTCAACTTTAACACAAATATTGCCCCAAGAGATTGTAATTTTGCGGCCGTGTAAGACGTTTGGAACTTGTCATATGCCCGCCATAAGCCCTAATTACGGCTTTTCCGGGCAGCATAAGCCAAACAAACCGTATCTGTTGAGCAGAGATACTTCGTCACATTTATCTCTTTTTTACCTCTGGCAGCCATCTGCAAAGAAAAAATTCAAAACGGAACCATGAACAGGATCCTTACTAGTTTAGTCATCCTTATTTTCGCCGTACTAACGGTACAGGCACAAACTCCCGATCAAGTAGTACTCACCAGGACTTTACCCGTCGGGGAAGCCCGAATGTGTACCTCCGATGCCGGTACTATTAATTCTTTTGGGCCTCTCATTGGCCAGACCAATGATATTACGCCTGATACCATTTTCCTGTGTTTAGGAGATACCCTATTCATTGATCACAACGATGATCAAGACCTCAGTGGTGATCCCAACATGCTTACACCGGGAGGTATCGGCTATGCTTTTTTCAATTGTCTACCCACGACTACGGGGCCGGATACTGCTGCCATCAAAAATGATCCTTGTACCTTAGATGATGGGAATGCGACCTACGGTTTCTACGTCTATACGGGAAATACAGTGAGTGGTGATGTGCCTTTCTTCAATGATGGTAACCTGCAAACTACCTTCAATGGAGGTGATCCAGCCATTTATCACTTTGCGCCCATAACTTTCGACGCTTTATTCCTCGGTTCTTTAGCCGAATATGAAGGTACTCCGGTGGGTGATTGTGTCAATTTACGTTCAGATCAAGCATTTGCTGTTGCTTACCTCAACGAGATAACAATCAGCGAACTATCGCTTACGGGCTGCCAAGGAACCTTCCGGGTTCAAGGTGGTCTATCCGAGCTAGACAACTCTGATTACCCAAGCATTATCGTTTACCGTCAGGATGACCCTTCCGTAACAGGTTCTATTATTGGCGGACCATTTGATCACGATGACTTGGTTAGTTTCACCGTACCAGGGCCTGGCACCTACGTTATTGAAGTAGAAGATGGAAAAAGTTGTGGTGGCTCAGCTACCACTCCGGCCATAGCCGCTTGTGATGCCGTAAGCTTCGGGCTTCCGCTTACCAACCTACTCCCTGGCACTAATGAATGTGTACCGTTGACAGTAGGTAACTTCGTAGACCTTATCTCAGCCCAGTTCTCTGTAAACTGGGACCCTAGCATCCTCAGTATTTCTGGTGTACAGGGTTTCAATCCTATGGTTCCAGACTTGAACGCTGGTAATTTTGGATGGCAAAACTTCCCCGCCCCTAACGCTATTGCTCCAGGAGTGATGACTTTTTCGTGGTCAGATAATACTTTTGCTGGTGTCACGCTCCCAGATGATGCTATATTTTTCGAAATATGTTTTGACGTGATCGGGCAGCTCGGAGATTGTTCCCCATTAGACATCACTGAAAACCCTGTAGCATTTGAAGTCATTGACAATAATAGCCAGACTATTCAATTGATCCCTGATAATGGTAAAGCCCTCGTGACCGACAATCCATTCTTTGTTTTGTTGACACAAGATAGTCTTACCTGTCCTTCTTTTGACGATGGTAGTTTCACGGTTACCGTCGATCAAGGGCTCGCACCATACCAATTCACTTGGAACACCGTACCTATTAGTGGCCCTAACAGTGCTCCTGTTGTCATTCCTACTGATGGGAGTTTTGCAACCGTTAGTAACCTTGCTGCAGGTAATTACCAAGTGACCATTACAGATGCCACTGTCCCCAGTCAAATGGTGGTGGATACGATTGAAGTCATTGCTGGCCCAGTATTAGGAATTACCATTAGAGACACCGTTCCTACTTGCTTTGGTTTAAGCGATGGTTCTCTAGCCTTCTTACCTACTTCGGACGGTCTTCCTATTACTAACCCAGGACCAGAATACACCTTTAACTGGAGTGTTCCCAACGGGGTAACCAACC
Organism: Lewinella sp.; assembly: GCF_050633125.1. NCBI lineage: Bacteria > Pseudomonadati > Bacteroidota > Saprospiria > Saprospirales > Lewinellaceae > Lewinella > Lewinella sp. The sequence goes on along the minus strand of NZ_JBOEFX010000010.1, from coordinate 57,572 downwards.
CTGGAAACACCTTCTACATTGACAATATTAGAGCCGGTTCTTACGGAATCACCATAACCGACCCTGCGGGCTGTCAGGAGATTGCGTTGATTCCTCTTGGCCAGCCGCCTGCACTACGTGTACTAGATGCCAATACCTTTATCACTGATGCCAGTTGCACCGGTGGACAAGATGGTGAAATTACGATTTCAGCTTCCGGAGGTACGACAGCCAGCGGCAACTATACCTTCAACTGGAGTACAGGGCTCAATATTCAAGCTTCGACGACGACCATCATCAACCTAAACCCTGGGCAATACTGTGTGACTGTGACCGATGATAATGGTTGCTTTACAGAAGAATGCTATACCGTGGGTGCTGTTAAAGTATTGTCGTTAAACGAAAATGTAACGGATGTACAGTGTAACGGCGACGTTACTGGCTCAATTCTAGTAAGTGGCAATACTACTGGCGCTCCTGCAGATACCCCTTATTCTTTTGTATGGAGTATGAACGCACCTGCGGCAAGTAATACACCTACCACAAGTGAAATTACCGGATTGGGTGCGGGTGCCTACGCTGTGACAATGACCGACGCTAGTGCTGCTGGTTGTCAAGTGATTGATACATTCACGGTCACCGAACCACTGGCCCTGGATGCACAAGTTCTTAATTTCACGAACGAAACCTGTATCGTAGGAAATGATGGTAGCGTAACGCTAGGTGTAACAGGAGGTACAGCACCTTATACTTATAGCTGGTCGCACGACGCTATGTTGACGGATTCCGTTGCAATGAACCTTCCGGCAGGCAATTATACGATTGATGTGACGGATGCAAATCTGTGTACGACTCAGATAAGCCAGATGGTTTCTGCTCCAGATCCACCTATCATCACTAGCTTACTTGATAATTCTGTCACTTGTGCCGACGATCAAGACGGTAACCTCATTGTTCAGGTTACGCCTGCTCCGGGGACAGCCATTCAGTCGATTGTGTGGAATACAGGCCAAATGGGACCTGCTATTGGCAACCTGTCTCCTGGTGAATATATTGTAACCATTACTGCTGACAATGCCTGTGTGACCATTGATACTGCCCTGATCACTTCACCTGATCCTATTTTATTAGATTCGGTACAAGTTCGACGTCCTGTTTGTCCTGGTGATGCCAATGGCCAAATTTCTGTTTTTGCCAGTGGAGGAACCCAGCCTTACTCCTATAGTTGGGCGCATTTGGGCACGCCTACCACCAACAACCCAATTACCTCATTGGTTGCGGATGATTACACCTTAGTAATTTTCGATGCAAACGGTTGTAGCAGTGAACAATTTGTGATCACAGTAGAAGATCCTCCAATGATAGAGGTGAGCTTCTCAAACGTAACAGATACCAGCTGTCCTGACGATAACACCTGTGATGCAATGGCAACAGCCACGGCAAACTTTTCTGACGGTACCACTGGCGACTTCATCTTCACCTGGGCATCTGGCGAAATGACGACTGGAGGAGTTACCTCTACTGCACTTCAATTATGTGAAGGGCCTCAAATGCTTAATGTCATCAGTGGCCTTTGTGGCAATAATTTTGATATCACTATCGAGGCACCTGAGCCTATTGTTGTTGCAACAGAAATCGAACCAGTGAGCTGTAACGGAGATGCCGATGGTACGATTACAATTGCCCCTAGTGGTGGAACAGGGCCTTATGATTACTTCTGGGTAGAAACGAGTGAGACTACAGACAATATCAACAACCTGAGCGCTGGCCCTTACACGGCAGTGATCACAGACGCCAACAATTGTACGTTTACCCAAACTGTTGTTGTTGACGAACCTGCTCCACTTACCCTGGCCATCGATCAGGTCACTACTACTGATCAAGTGACCTGTGCCGGCGATACAGATGGTGTAATTGCGGTCAATGCTACCGGAGGTAATATTAGCCCTGCCAATCCTTACCAATTCCTTTGGAGTAACAACGCTGTTGGTGCTATCAATGCAAATCTGGCTGCTGGTACTTATACCGTAACGGTAACGGACTTTAAGAACTGTATGGATGACCTTAGTTTCACCATTGGTGAACCTGACCCATTGGTTTTCTCACTTGAGCCGATTGAACCCCCATTATGTTTTGGTGATCCTACTTTTATCGTTATTGATACCGTATTTGGCGGTGCTAATAATCCATTCGAGGAGTACACCTTTATGGTTGACAATAACGGGTTAAGCTTCCCTGTTATTCAGCCTGCTACTGTTTTCGCAGGAGACCACATCGTGACTGTTGAAGATATTAATGGTTGTACCGAAGAACTTGACGTGACGATTGCTTCGCCAGGGCAAATTCAAATTATCCTACCTTCTCCAATCGTGGTAGAATTAGGAGACAGTACCGCTCAGTTATTGCCGACGATCACACCTGGAGGTAATTATACCTACCAATGGACACCTGCCGACTACCTGAGTTCAGATACCATTCGTAATCCATTCATCTTCCCTGAACAGAGTTTAGAATACTCTCTTACTGTTATCAATGAAAATGGATGTACTGCTTCGGAGACCGTGTTTGTAGAACTGGATGCCAACCGTAACGTATACATCCCTAACATTTTCAGCCCTAACGGTGATGGTCGCAATGATGACTTTGCTGTTTTTGCCTGCCTTGGCGTAAAGACCATTACATCTGCTCGCCTGTTCGACCGATGGGGAGGGCTGCTATACGAAGGAACCCTCTTGGATCCCGCTTGCCTCAATGGCACGAGACTTTGGGACGGTAGCAAGAATGGAGAAACCATGCCTCCGGGGGTATACGTTTACATGATCGAGATCGAGTTTCTCGATGGTGTAGTACTCACTTATCGTGGCGATGTGACGCTGATAAGATAGGCTTGCACAAAATAGTTTTTAAACGAGCAAGCGTTCTTTTCCTTTATTGGGGAAGAGCGCTTGTTTGTTTAGCCCAACTTGCTAAAAATTGATTTGGGAACTATTGTGTAATTTCACCCGTTCTCCAAATGATTTGATACGCTAAGCCTTGACAAAAGATCGACTTATTTTAGAATCCATGGCGATCTCCAATTATTTACCCAATGAACGAACTGCTTAACAACTACAACGCGCACGGCAATTTCTTAAGAGAAAACTATTTTGTTCAGACCTATAATTGTCTTCCTTCCAAGCACTATTTGGAACTACAATTGGAAGACAAAGAGGAGCACATGAACACACTCCTTGATCAATTATTGGCTTCTGACCATCAGCTTGACCTCGTTTTTAAAATCTGGAAAAACCAAGATGCTGAAGAAATCGCTGAAAAAGGTGATTTCCCTCGTCATTATTTCTTTAAAAGCAGCAGCAACGATTTTTGTATCTGGATATCACTGGATTATGAAAGGCTGTTTATAGAAACCCTTTACAATCACTTAGACCAAGAGCTGGAAACCTGGATCAGGGCCTATTTGCAAGAGATCAAAGATAAATTCAGCCAAAAGAAAACAGCCGTCTTTAAAGTCTTGTCTAAAAGTGGTTTTGATTATTATACCGAGGACATCAAGATCAGCGAAATAACACTCGATGTCAATGCACACTATAACGACGACTTCACCCCTATTCATGGCGTCATAGAAGAATCTCTGAAAGTCGATAGCTCAGGGCTCATTCTGCTGCACGGAGCACCAGGCACGGGCAAAACGTCTTACATCAAGCACCTTTTGAGTAAGCAGGGCAAACGCAACTTCATTTTTATTCCTAATGATTTTGTCAGTGAATTACTTCAGCCCAATTTCGTTTCCTTTTTGATTACCAATAAGAATTCAATCCTCGTCATTGAAGATGCAGAAAAGGTGATCATTTCTCGGGACAGCAATAGTGAAAATTCGGTGGTATCAACGATTCTTCAGCTTACGGATGGCCTGTTTAGTGATTTTCTCAATATCAAAATCATCTGTACATTCAACACCAGTATTGATAAAGTAGACAAGGCACTGTTGCGAAAGGGACGTATGATTGCTTATTATGAATTCAAAGCATTGACGACGGACAAAACTAATGCCTTACTCACCACACTTGGCCATGAAACGGGCAAGAAAGCCATGACCTTAGCCGAAATCTTTAATATCAATAAAATTGATTTCGAAAGCAGGACAACGGCAAACGCTATTGGTTTTAAGAAGTAATGAATATGAGGTTGGCATGTAAAACTAATAGAGGGGACCATCAATTGATAGTCCCCTCTACTTTTTCAGGATGGTTACCGTTTTCGTAATAGCACAACGGGGCAGATCATCTCTTCCAAGCTAATACCTCCATGCTGGAAGGTATCTCGGAAATAATTATTGTAGTAATTATAATTATTGGGGTATAGGAAGTACTTATCTTCTTTTGCAAAAATGAAGGTAGAACTCACATTGGGGCGTGGAAGGCCAGCCTCTAGCGGATCGCGAATTTCAAGAACATCCTTCTTATCGTAATTGAGGTTCTTGCCCACTTTATAGCGCAAATTGGTCGTTGTGTCACGATCTCCTACCACCTTGGATGGGGTATTAACACGGATGGTACCATGATCGGTAGTCACAATTAGCTTGACATCCCCTTTTTCTACGATCCTCCGTAACGCAGCCCATAATGGAGAATTTTTGAACCAGGAGACCGTCAGAGAGCGATAAGCTTTTTCATCACTTGCCAACTCCTTTAACACTTCCATTTCTGTACGGGCGTGGGAAAGCATATCGATGAAGTTGTAAACGATCACCGTAAGATCGTTGTGCATGTAATCAAGGATACTATCTTCCAGCTGTTTGGCTTTGCTGACGTTGGTAATTTTGGTGTAACCAACTTTAATATCCCGCCGTACCAAGCGCTTTACTTGCGCCTGCAACAAATCTTCTTCGTGGTTATTCTTGCCTCCTTCCTCTACGTCATTTTTCCACCATTGTTTATAGTGGCGTTCAATTTCAGCTGGCAACATGCCGGCAAAGATAGCATTGCGACTATACTGCGTAGTTGTAGGCAAAATACTGCAGAAAAAATCTTCTTCTATTATCCGGAACTCTTCGTTAAAAATGGGTTCTAGTGCTTTCCACTGGTCGTAGCGAAGGTTATCAAGTAACAACATTACGGTTGGTGTACCTTCTTCCAGTTGTGGCAACACTTTTTCTCTAAGCAGGCGGTCGCTCATAATAGGGCCGTCGCCATTTTTAAGCCAGCTGAGATAGTTTTTTACAATAAACTTTGAAAAAGCATTATTGGCCTCATTTTTCTGCATTGAGAGGATATCGCCCATTGCAGTAGACTTACTTTCATCAATCTTGATCTCCCAATTGACGATCCGCTTATAAATATCTATCCATTCTTTGTAATTGAGGTTACTATTGATTTCCATCAAAATCTGACGGAATTCTTGCTGGTAATCGGAGCTGGTTTTCTCGCGAAAAAGGCTCTGACTTTCCATGAGTTTCTTCAATGTTAATAATATCTGGTGCGGATTTACAGGCTTGATAAGGTAGTCGCTGATTTGGCTACCTATGGCTTCTTCCATGACTGTTTCTGCCTCATTTTTGGTAATCATCACCACAGGAATATTGGGCTTGATTTCCTTGATTTTTGCCAGCGTTTCCAGTCCTGTAATACCAGGCATACTCTCATCCAGGAAAACGACATCAAAATCGTTACTTTCCTCTATCTCTTCTAGGGCATCATGACCATTGGTAACAGTTATTACATCATAGCCTTTCTTTTCAAGAAAAAGTAACTGGGGTTTCAGCAGATCGATCTCATCATCCGCCCAGAGAATCTTAATGGCGTCCATATTTGGTAATACGTTTTTATATTTTAGGAGGATTCTATTTCCTCAAAAGTAATCATTCGCAATAAGAACAACGTTGCAGAAGTAAGAATGGATATAAAATTTTCCAAAATCATTATCTTTACCGCAAAGAGCATAGTAATTTGGAAAGGACACCCCCTATTGTTACGATCACTTCTGATTTTGGTTGGCGAGATTATCACCTGGCGCTGATCAAGGGTACTATTTTACAGCATACCCCTAATGCGCGTATCGTTGATATTAGCAATGCCGTCGCCAATTATAACATTGTCGAAGGGGCCTTCCTTTTTCGACATGCCTGGCAGGCATTTCCTGCGGGCACCATCCATTTGCTCAGTATCAACGATTTTGATCAACCAGATCGCCCTTTTTTAGTGTTTTCCCACCAAGGGCATCATTTTGTTGGGCCAGATAATGGTTTATTTTCTCTGATCTTTCAGGAGCAGCCCGCTAGCATCTTTCAGTTAGATACCGAAGATATTTCTTTCAGTCGTTTCCCGCTCGCCGATATTTTTGGCAAAGCCGTAGGGCATCTTGCTCAGGATTTTCCCGCTGGTGGAATGGGTAGTGCAGTGGATCAATGGCTCGAACGGATTACCCTACAGCCTGTCACTGGCCCCAACCATATTCGTGGATCAGTGGTCTATATTGATCAATTTGATAATGCGATCCTTAATATCGACCGGCAGCTGATGGAAAACATTGGACGTGATAGATCCTTTGAACTGTATTTCAAGCGCCACTCCCCTATTACAGAGCTTTCGACTTCTTTTCATGATGTTCCTGTTGGAGAAATTTTGTGCCGCTTCAATTCCGCTGATTTGCTGGAAATAGCTATTAATATGGATCGAGGAGCCAGCCTCCTTGGCCTCAAAATAGAAGATACCGTCCAAATAGACTTCTCTAACGGCAAAAAACAAACTTGACATTATGCCTAGCTCTCTCCCTGAAAATTTTCCCGATCCTCAAATCAAACGAATAAGCACCAAAACCATTGGTGCTTCCCTGCTATCAATTCTCAATCTGGAGCGAGGTATTTTTTATACTGTTTGGGAATTGATCAAAAATCCTGGCGCGGCCATGCGCAGGTACTTATTTACGGACCGCAGTGGCTTTATTGAGCCTTTAAAGTTCTTGGTACTAACGATACCCATCTATTTATTTATTTCCTTCACCTTTTTCCCTGACAGTGGCTTTTTTGCTGGTTTTGAGAACGAGTTAGCAGGCAATGAAAACGAAGCAATCGATCCAGAGAAGCAAGCATTGACAAGAAATCTGATTAGTATTTTTAAAGAGTATGCTAATCTACTCCTGTTGATTACCGTGCCATTGGCCGCTATTTTCACGAGGATGCTATTCCGAAAATACAAGCTCAATTTTGGTGAACACCTGGTTATTAACGCTTTTCTTTATGGATTCTTGACGTTTACCAGCACCTTATTACTTCCAACGGCCTGGATATCTACTGACCTGAATTCTTGGTTGATGGCCCTCCTTTATTTAGTTTACACCACTTATTTCCTTCAATCCCTTTTCCAGTTTTCCTGGTGGCGATCTTTCGGAAATACGATCCTCATCTATCTGTTTAGCATTTTGATTACGGTTGTCGTGTTTATAGTATTTATGTTCATCGGTTTATTGGTATTATTATAGGAGGACACATCCAGGTGGTATTCTTATTAGACTAGGTGTTTTTTGAGCCAAATAAGTTCATAAAAGGACATATAAGCACCTTTTTCCCTAGTAGAACTGGATTGTTTGGGTGATGGGCTTTCCTCCTCCGTCACTTCGTGACACCTCCTCCGAAGGAGGACAGGGATATTGCTTGGGCTAGAGGCGCAAGGCGAAGCCTGGAGCCCGGTGCCCGGAGGGCGCAAGGACAAAGGATGGGCAGCCGCTCNNCAGACAGCCTGGTGCCGAGGAACGATGGCATGGCCCAATAAAGACCTATGCTGTTGGCTCAATAAAATCCCAAAGGTTGCCGTATAAGTCTTTGAAAACGGCTACGGTGCCATAAGGTTCCTTCACTGGGGGGCGTACAAACTCGATACCTTCGGCCTTCATGTTTTCGAAATCTCGCCAAAAATCATCGGTATAGAGGAACAGGAACACCCTGCCTCCGGTTTGGTTGCCTATTGATTTTCGCTGCTCTTCATTAGCTGCTTTGGCCAATAACAAGGCACACTCTTTCCCTCCGGGAGGAGCCACCACGACCCAGCGTTTTTCGGGTGTCAGCTGGGTATCTTCTATCAGCTCAAATTTCAATTTTTGAGTATAGAAGGCGATGGCATCGTCGTAATCGGCTACAACCAAAGCTATTCGGGCAATATGTTGGCGCATTATTTGTTATTTTTGGAGCAAACAAAGGTATAGAACAAAAGATGAAGATAGAAGCTACTTCCCCCGATAATTATATCGAACAACTGCCTGAAGACCGCCAAGCGCCGATGCAGAAGCTCCGTGCAATTATTAACGATAACCTTCCTGCTGGTTTTGAAGAAGCCATGAATTATGGAATGATTGGCTACGTGGTACCTCATTCGGCCTACCCTGCGGGGTACCATTGCGATACCAAGCTCCCGCTCCCTTTTATGAATATTGCTTCGCAAAAGAACTTCATTGCGCTTTACCACATGGGCATCTACGCCAACCCAACACTCATGGAGTGGTTTGTGGCCGAATACCCGAAGCACAATAAGCGTAAACTGGACATGGGAAAAAGCTGCATCCGGTTTAAGAAGGTGGAAGAAATTCCATACGACCTGATTACAGAATTGGTGCAAAAAATGACGATGCAGGAATGGATTGAGCTTTATGAAGCCAATTATAAGAGGTAGGGGGTATTGGTTGGAAAAGTGTAAAAATGTAAAAGTGTAAAAGTGTAAAGGTCAATCAGATATCTTTCCAACCCTTACACCCTTACACTTTTTAAACCGACTACTAAGACTTCCGCCAACCGCCAATGATCGCCCCCATGGCGATGAAAAGCAGAAAAGCGTATCCGCCGTCTACCATCGACAATGAGGTAGGATTAGCTGCGAAACGGTTACTTACATAGGTGTTCAGAAATACGATGAAGCCTACTGCTGCGCCCAGGGTAGCACCGCCTGCCCAGCTGGTCATGCTTGTTTTTCCTATCAACCAATTCATGATCAGGGCATAAATGAACATCGCTATGGTGTTGATGATCATCGGCAATGCGGTAACTTCTACCTTCTCGCCGTAGCGCAACATCTCCATGTCTGTTTCTCCCTGAGCTAGGCCGTTGCCAGCCATCCAGATGTCCTGAAATAAGGCACCATAAAATAAAAACCCGAGGCCCATGCCTACTACAGCGGCGGCAATAATAGCCAGCCAATTCGTTTTGTTTCCCATAATATTTTCAAGTTTAAGCTGGTTAAAAACAGCACAATAAGTCTATTGTGCCTACATATTATACCCAATTTAAGCAATTCGTAGCTTATTTTTACTCATACTCCTTAGCTTGTGGCTATGAATAAAGAAATTTTACGCCTGGCCATCCCCAATATTTTGAGCAATATTTCGGTACCACTCCTCAGTTCTTTTGATACGGCGCTGATGGGGCGCATGAGTGCCGACCACCTCGGGGCCGTAGGGCTGGGTAGTATGATATTCAACTTTGTCTACTGGAATTTTGGGTTCCTGCGCATGGGCTCTACCGGCATGACTGCCCAGGCCTTTGGCCGCAAAGACCAAACCGCTATGAGCACAGTGCTGGGCCAGGCCGCCATTGTTGCTATTAGTCTGGCTTTACTTTTGATGATTATCCAGGTGCCACTCCTCAACGCGGCCCAAAGTTTACTACAAGTAGCTACTGATCAGCAATCACTGGTGGGCACCTACTTCCGGGTGCGCATCTGGGCAGCGCCCGCCGCTTTGGGTATGTACGCGCTTATGGGCTGGTATTTTGGTATGCAAAATGCCATCTACCCGCTGCTACTCACTATTCTCATCAATGTCACTAACATGCTGGTCAGCTACTGGCTGGTACACTATTGGGGTTGGGGTATCAGTGGCGTTGCTTGGGGCACCGTCGTTGCACAATACACGGGTCTTTTTGCCGGATTGAGTTTATTGTTGTACAAATACCCGTGGGTGCGAACTACCGTAAAGTACCAAGCCTTGTTGCAGTGGGAAGCCCTCAGCCATTTTCTGCGCATCAACAGTGATATATTCTTGCGTACGCTGTGTCTCACCCTGGCCTTTGCTTTCTTCTATCGGCAGTCTACTGGTTTGGGAGAACTGGTGTTGGCCACCAACGTGATCTTGCTGCAATACGTCAACTGGATGTCCTACGGGGTTGATGGCTTCGCCTTTGCGGCAGAGAGCCTCGTAGGGAAATACTACGGAGCAGCCAAGCCCCAAAAAACGCAACATGCTATCCGGCTCAGCTTTTTGTGGGGCATGGTGCTAGCAACCGTTTATGCACTGATTTACGGCGGATCGGGCGAGTATCTCTTGTATATTTTCACCGACAAGGAAGAGATTGTCAACGCGGCACTACCCTATCTGCCCTGGATGATCGTCTTCCCGCTGCTGGGTACACCTTGTTACATTTGGGACGGCATCTACGTTGGTCTCACGGCCTCCAAGGCGATGCGAAATACGATGCTGCTGGCTTTTGCGGGCTACTTGCTCCTCTATTATTGCTATGCACAGCATCAAGACAACCACGGCTTATGGCTCAGTTTGCTGGGCTTCATGATTTTTCGTGGGGCTATACAATGGTGGTGGTATGCGCGGGGCAAGGTGGGGTGAATTTTCGGCATTAGATACCTTGTACGAGGTACTAAGATTTCAATTTATCCCAAAGTGACAATGAAGTCCGTTTACCGATAATGAGCACTTTTCATTCAAGCTTTACGATATTTATTTGGCAGCCTGCCGCCCTGGCAAGAGACTGATTAAACGGATGCACTCCTTGGGCGGCACCGCGCTATCCACTCCTATGTGCTCGCCAAAGGCTCCGCGCATACCGCTACTATCGCTGGCTGAAAAGGGCGGGGAAAGTGTAAATGTGGAAAAGTGTAAGGGTTACGATCAACCATTAAGATATTCTCAAAGTCGGAATTCGGAAATAAAATGCTGGACGATTTACTTGGCCAAAAACTAAAGTGCCTTTGGTGGTTCAAAAAAGGCTATTAACGACTCAAAAACGCAGCAATATCCGCATGCATGGCGCTGTTTTGTCGTTTACACAAGCGGCGCAGGTTCAAAAAACCGTGGACAACACCCCGGAAATTCTGAAATTCCACGTCTACACCCGCAGCTTCCATCTTTTCGGCGTAAGCCTTTCCTTCATCCCGCAAAGGGTCTAAGTCAGCAGTGCAGACATAAGCCGGAGGTAGCCCACTCACATCCTCTGCCAGTAAAGGCGACATCAACGGATTTATGATATCATCCTCGGTGCGTTGATAATGCATGACAAACCACTCCATCAACTCACGGGTCAAAAAATAGCCTTTGCCCAGGCTATCCACAGAGGGGTAACACAAGCGAGCATCAGCCGTGGGGTAAATGAGCACTTGCCGCCAGGGGGCGATTCCGCCTTCTTGTTTACTCAATAGGCATACTACCGTAGCCAAGTTGCCTCCGGCGCTATCGCCCATCACTGTGATCCGCTCGGGGTTCAGTCCTAGATCGGCAGTAGCACTTACCAACCACTTGAAAGCATCATAGCAGTCTTGCACGGGTATCGGGAACTTAAATTCGGGTGCCAACCGATACGCTACCGAAAAGACGGGCATCCGGTTCTCTTGGGCCAGTCGACGACATGCCTTATCATGAGAATTCAGATCGCGCGTCACGAAACCACCGCCGTGAAAGAAGAGAATGGACTTTCCTTCCTTGCCCATTTCTAAGGGTTGATAATAGCGGTAGCTAATGCTGGTACCATCTGTGGCGGTAAAAGCGCCTTCTTCTACCCTTTCCATTTCGCAGGGAGATACATCGATAATTGAGCCAATTTTTTGTAGCTCTTTTCGGTTCATCTCCCGTATTTTTTCTGGAGCAACTCGGTTTAAGTCTACTTTAGGCTTGAGGTGATTGACATAAAATAAGAGTATCCGGAGGGGTAAGGTCATTTGTTTTTTCTTTGAGGTGAGGGTTTAGGGGAGTTCGCAAAAAATCATCTACACATTTTGCTACAAATATTTCCTCATCCCTAAAGTTAAGTTTTCTCTGACATTTTCCGTTCAAAAGAATTTGAAACGCCTTCTCAAGCAACAAAAACAACTTTAATTAAATAAATTAAAACTAAAATTTGATTAATTGTTTTTATTATCTACATTTGCAAACCAGCAAAGTTGACGACTTTACTGAAAATCGAAGGTCACTACCCTTTCTTTCGTCCGAAAGGAATTCAGAGGTTTTTTTTCGCATTGCTTGGCTGTTCTCGACGACGAGAGCAGGTATATTCGCGTGCCCATTCACCAGAATGGTGAGAGGGTGTTCCGGCGGTCCGGACAGCTGGGAGGGCCCTCCCACTTGAGGGTGTTATGTCCCCATCCCTCACTCAAAGCGCCCGATACAAATCAATCCGCTCCTGCCGTCCTCTCAGTTCTATTTGATCTGAAACCTGCTCGCCACCTTCGGGGAATTCATCGGCGATCTTATCCCAAAGTGGGCCCGAAATAAGGTGATCTACGCCGAGGTCGTTACATTTCGACTGGATGCGAGCTGCCGTGTTGAGTACATCGCCAGAGTAGGTGATGTCGCGTTTGATGATACCAATTTCTCCGGCCATCACTTGGCCAAAGTGGAAACCTGCTTTGAAAGACGGTAGCACCCCGTAATTTTCTTCGTAATACGTTTTCCGCCGCTGTAGCTGTCGTTTTATCCCAAAGAAGGTTCTCACACAGCGGGCCTGCTCTACGCCTACTTTCATTGGCCAACAGACAATCACTTCATCGCCAACATATTGATAGATTTCTCCTGAATTGTCGAGAATAGGGCCTGTCATATCTGCAAAACAATCCTTTAGTAGATTAAAATAGTTTTCTTCTCCTATTTGCTCTGCAATGGTCGTTGACGATTTCATATCCAAAAACATGAAGACGCGTTCTTCTCGCTTTGGGCTATAGTATTGCCCCATAAGTAACTTCCCAAACATCCCCGGGCCATACTTTTCATTGACCAAAATAACAATGACCGTTACGACAGTCACCAATAACCAAAAGAAATAGACGGCAAGAAAATTAGGCGTCTGTAAATAACCAAAAGCGTAGGCCAGGCTGTCTCTACCATACACGACCACATCATTATCCAGCGCGTAAATCACTGGCATAGCCACCATATCAGCGACCAAGGCAATCAGGGTAAATCCGCCTAACAGATAGCTCAGCACCTTCCAATAAGGAGCGGCCCTTAGTGTACGATACAAAAGATAGACGATAAATGGGCCTAGCAACAACAGGCCAATCGTGCAAGCGACCCAACTGCCGATCAACCAATTCATAAACTCAAAAACCTCTCCTCCATTGTTTTTTAGCAGGTAGTAATCATAGATGGTCTTGGCCAAAGCTACGAAGTACCAAAAGACGGCTACCCGCAGGATCAACCGCCAGGAACGGGAACGAAAACTGCTTGTTTGTGCTAGTTGTGGATTCATTTGATGGAATAACGCTGCCAAATGGCATAATGTGGTGCATAAAGTTAACAGAATTCAACTCACCCAACCATTTCTAAAAAAACAACCGTCTTGCCCAGTACTCCAAAAAATCAAAATTATGAAGTATTCTTTTCTGTTTTTCCTTTCCCTGATCCTCAGCAGTGGCTTATTCGCACAACTCAGCCTTGGTCTAAAAGTGCAAACGGGTGAAGCCTGGCAAAACTACGGCGACGAAATCGCAATCGACGGTTTTGATCAACGAATTGAGCATTACGGCGTATCAATGGAAGCTTTTTATTCGGTATCGCCTGCTATTAGCGTAGGTCTCGCACCTGGCTACCTACGCCGAGGGGCTGCTTGCGAACCAGGCTTTGTGGGTAGCAACCCTTTTCTTGTACAAGATGCAACCATCTACGCCAACTACCTCCAATTGCCATTGCTCATCAAAGCCAATATTCCACTGGCTAATCGCTTTTCTCTATTTGGGCAAGCGGGTGCTGGATTAGGTTACCTTATGAGTGGCCATCGTGATGTTCTCTTTCTATCTTCTTTAGATGGTGGCCGCGAACGACAGGAACTCGACTTCGAGCAAGAAAACACACTCAACCGCTTCGATTTCGGTGCCCAAGCAGGCCTTGGTTTTGCTTACCAACTTGGGTTCGGGAGCCTTCAACTATCTGCCGACTACTACCATGGCTTTCTGGATATGACAGAAACCAACACTTCTGAAAACCGTAGCTGGTCGATAGGTTTGGGGTATTCCATAAATATCAACAGGCCATAATAGGCAGACATATTTCTGAACCACAAAGAGCACCAAAGACACCAAGGATTTTCAGATTAAACCACCAAAGGCACCTAGTTTTTTTAATAGAGAACTAACTAAGAAAAAATACTTAGGAACAGCACGAAAACAAAATCGCAGTTTATTTTCTGCGCAATACTTAGGTGCCTTTGGTGGTTTAAATAATCAACTACTTAGTATCTCCATTCAAAGCCTGCTTAATGCCTCGGAGACCACTATTGAAATCATCTAGTTGTGCCAAAATTTGCGCCATCCGATCCGTTCCATCTTCGCTGGCAAAGAGCTTATTCTTGTTGAAAGTCTGCTTGATTTCTTCCCATCGCGCGGCTTCTTTTTTAGTTTGTAAACCTAACAGTTCTTTCAGTTTCAACAAGTTTCCTTCTGCATCCGAGGTCAGGGTTTGTACCTCGCCCTCATAATGTGCCAAGAGAAGGGTATTCAACTCTTTGTCATTCATGATAGGTGATACCTTTTCCGCCAATTTATTCATATTCCGGTACGAGCCTTGCAGTTTGAAAGCTGGCTCGGTACGATAGGCATCCGACATTCCTGCCGACTGGATATAGGCTTTATTGACCCTCAGTACGACATCACGTACATACAACAGCTTGGTAAGTACATTGATGTAGGATTTCAATTCTTCACCACTATAACTTCCCTCCAGCTGTAAATCTTCGAGGCGAGCGGTTTCTACGCCCTCGATCATTGTATACAAATCTTTGCGCGCCTTCATTGCTAAAGGTGCCAAAGTTGGGTTAGAAGTCAGGCTGTTCTCTAGATAACTCAGCTTAAAGGCTTTGGCAGAATCACCTATGATATCACCAAGATTATAAATATCAGCACGATTTGCCAACATATCCGGTATCTGGAAGCGGTCACCGCTTTCGGTATAAGGGTTGCCGGCCATCACTACCGCCACGCGGCGTCCGCGTAGATCGTAGGTTTTAGAGCGCCCTTGGTAAACGCCTTCTATCTTGCGCTGCGCATCACACAAGGAGATAAATTTCTGTAGAAATTCTGGGTTACAATGCTGAATATCATCAACATACAGCATAATATTATCGCCCATTTCTAATGCCAAATTGAGTTTCTCCAACTCTTTGGCAGCGCCCATCGAAGGGGCATCTTTAGGTGCCAGCGAGACTACATTGTGCCCAATTGCCGGTCCGTTGACTTTTACAAAAATGAGGCCGAGACGGTTGGCAATGTATTCCATCAGTGTCGTCTTACCGTATCCAGGTGGCGAAATCAGGAGTAGAAGCCCCATTCTATCGGTACGGGTCTGCTCTCCTACTGCGCCAATTTGCTTGGCCAGATTGTCACCAAAAATCGGCAAATAGACTTGATCAATCAAGCGGTTCCGCACAAAGGAACTAAGCACTTTGGGCTCAAACTCTTCCAGCTGCATCTCCTTACGGAAGCTTTCCGCTAAGGCCCGCTTACGCTGGGTGAAGGCTACAAAACCAGGAACACTGGTATTGACATAAGCTTCCATTTTGTCCATAAACGTATGGTAAGCCAAGGTGTAACTTCCATCGACGATCAAAGCATGGTCACCCCGCATCCCGGCGATCTGCACCAACAACGGTGCATCAACGAGCGTAGTGGTGAGTAATTCGCCATACAACATTAGCCCCGCCAATTCTTCCTGATAAGCCCACAGTTCTTCCTGGTTTTGCATTTCCAGGTAGGCGTGAGCCCACTTTCTGGCTAGCAAAAACTGCTCGCGCGGGTGAGAGGACAATAACTTCAATGACTCTTTGAACTTCGTCAATGACTTCTCCTTTTTCAGAAAAGTCTGTAAATCTTCCCACAATTGCCCTGCCGTTTGGCTCACTGAAATTGAACCTCCGTTTGTTAGCTCGTTGAAAAGATATGCAGCTGCACGCTTGGTTAAATACGTTGGAAATAACTTATGAGCTGCCAAGAACTGCTCTAGTTCTACTACTAAATCTTCTTTCAGGTAAGCAAACTCTTTCGTCGTTGGGAATACTTTCAGGATGGTGCCAGCACTTTCCAGTTGCTGCTCTAGCTCTGCCTTACGGTCATGCTGCGCAAATTGCATCCACCAAATCAGCGCAAGCGCGCGCTCACTAGGCGTAAATGACAATAAACCAATCGTACTTTGCATTCCTAGCAGTGCACTCAGTATTCGTGCTGCATCTTCGTCGTGGATGCCTTTGGTGTAACCTTCCTGGTAACGGCCAGCCGCCGCTTCCTGTATCTTTGGCAAAATCACATCATATTCGGCACCCCACCCTTCTTTTAATGCTACTGGCAATAAAGAGAAGGCCAGGTACTCGCCCCGGTACACTTGTTTGTCTTCTGAAATGAGGCGTTGCTGCCAGTAGGTTTTATTCCCATTCAGTACTTCATCTTCAATAGGCAGATAGAAATTGGTACCTGTCAAATGGTAAAGTAATTCGTCTCCTTCATTGACGACTGTCAACTCCAAAGGCTGGCTGTTTACAGAGAAGCGATGACGGCCCAGTTTGATAACGTTCTCTCCTCCTACAAACAATTCCTGGCGATCACGCAAGCCCCGTACAGCATCTTCCTGCAAGCTCTTCAATTGGGTCTGAATACGGTCAGCCTTGTTGCTATCGTCCAGGGCATAAAGTTGCTGGATGATATCCCGCACTTTGTCCACCATCAAATCTGCTGCAAAAAAGCTATTGATATCTGCCAACTCCTTAAAGGCCTCCGTGCGTTTCTGTACGCCCGTAAAAATGCGCTCCGCAGCTTTTGCTAAGGCAGTTGTACGATTATTTCTGGCTTCAACCAAACTATTTTTACGATTCTCCAGGGCCGCATAGACCTCCTCCCGCTTTTCGGTCAGTTCAAGCGTAAAGGCTTCCACTTCGGCAAACTTGCTGTCTAGTTCTTCAAGCTGCACCATCAGTTTGGTCAGGAACTCATCACAACGTGCAGGTGTATCTGCGAGATCGAGATAATTGATCAAGCTTTGGTCCAGCAGCTTCAACTGTGCGCCAAATTCCGCCGCAGACTCTTGGGTACGAAACTGCTGTGCTCGCTTTTTGATCGCTGCTTTATGCTGATTAAGCTGGGTAAACAAGGCTGAAATGGTATCGATAATGCGGGTTGTCTGGGTAGCATCTGCAATCTTCAAATTGCTGACCATCTCCACCAACAGCTCCAACTGTCCACCGATTTCATCAAAACCCTCTTCCAATTCACTGGCCGCTTTGGCCGTCTTCAGGTTACCGACGAGAGACGCCTGCTCAATAATTTGTGCCTCATAAGGCTGTAGTGCTTCCGGTAACAATAGGAATTCTACACAGGTTTCAGCCAGCTTTTCGTTGTTTTTCTGAGCCTCTGCCTGAAGTTCTACGATAAGTTCTTCATTGGTAAAAGGCAGTTCCTTTAGGCCAAGAATATCTCCTCGTAGCTGGCGCAGGGCCGCTAATTGCTCAACAAAAAGCTCAATGCTGTCAAAGCGTTCTCGACGGATACGGTCGAATAACTTTTCCGCACGTTTTGCCACTGTTCCCAGTGCATTGTTGGTTTGGCGTTGGGTACGTACTTTCTTTTCAAACTCTTCAATAGCAGCTTGGGCCGTTTCTCGGATGGGCCGAAGGCCTTCGGCCAGTTGAAATACTTTTGGGTCATCAATCCAGTAGTAGGCGTCCAGTATATCGGTTACCCGCTTGGACAAATCATCGTAAAGGTTGGCGTAAGAGTCTTCCTTCCCGCAAAGGGTAAGGACTTCCTGGCACTCGGCCATCGCACGAACGATGTCTTTATTACCTACTTTAAACAGGAAATTCTCCTGATTGCCCGTCTTTGCCTGCACATCAGCGACGAAAGGCGTTTGCCAAATCTGCATAACGTGATGCTTCGTGGCTTCTTCTTCGGCCTTAAAATAGCACAGTTCCCCGCCTGGAAACAACGTAAAGCCATTACAAATGATGGGCGTCGTTATTGACTGACTGATGATGTTGTAAGGCAAAAGCACGTAAGTACCATGCAGGTTGTCGTAAAAAACAAAGAGGTAATCTTCTCCATTACCAGAGCTGATTCTTTTTTTAAATACCAAACCTTGGGTGACCTGCTCAAAGAGCTTATGTTCTCCCGTCTGGAGGTAGTAACCGTTAGCAAAGATCAAGCCTTGGCTTTCTGGCAAAAGGATACCCGACTTGGCGAGCGCATCGACGCGTTCTACTTTTTGGATCTTTTCGTTGAAAACGAAATAGCGGTCTTTTTCCTGATAAGGGCGAATACGTAATGCAATGAGGTTGCCCAGGTCAGCGTAGGAAAACTCCGCATCATCAAGGGTTTGATCAGGGTATTCTACTGGCTCGGCGTAAATACCGCGTCCATCGCTGGTATTGTCTTCTACCTTGATGGTTAAATCACCACCCACTGTTTCTACAAACACACGATCCATGATAGATACGTGTGGATGCTTGCCCTGCCGCTGATCGTCGCGGGTTGCTAAACGCCAGCGAAACTCATACTGCTCCGGGAATTTCACTTCATGGTCAGAGCGGTTATCGACATAACGGAGCCCTTCATCTGTGATCAACCATTTGAATGTTTTGAAGTCCGTAGTACCTTCGTTCAGATGAAACACCATATACAAGTACTGCCCTCGGCGAGAAAACCGCGCGAAGAAAGCATCCTTGTAATAACGGTATAGGTTCTGAAAATCCGTCAGGAATTTTTCATCTTTCAGAATGCTCAGCTCCTCTTCTTTGAAGCTTTGTTCTGTAAAACGATAGCCACTAAACACATCAGAAAGCTTGATACCCGAACGCAATCCAACGTGTACGTTGTACCCAAAAATACAATGGTCACCGATAGCTACTACATCCCGTGCAGTACAGTAGTTGCCGGTGTGAATACGGTCATTCGCCACCAAAGTCGTCTCGATGGCCCCAAAAACCGTCTTACGTTCTTCGTTCAATTGTGCTAAACGCTGGCGCAAGGCATCGGCCTGCTGCTCCAATCGTCCGCGGATGATATCATAGGTGCCTGTGTCGAGGGCTATATTTTGGGTATTGGACATGTTTAGTTTTTTAGTGTTCGGCGTTGCCTCACGGGGGTACTCGCTGCACTCGCGGTGGTGTTCTCCCGACTTTTCGTCGGGATCACGGGGGTACTCGTCCCGATACCTCGGGACTCGTGGTTATGTTCGGCGTTGCCTCACGTTTTTTTTGGGTAGTGTTTTAGGGTTTCACAAAACCATGTACTAAAAAAATAAGTTTGTTTCATGTAAAACAATAAACAAAATTATTTTTTTTAGCTTTTTTCAACAAACAGACAGCAGGTTTCATGAATTACCGCAAACTCTCTATCTGGCAGCTCGCTCGTGCGCAATCTATTGCTATTCACAAGATGAGCCTAACGCTTCCAAAATTCGAATTGTATGAAACTGGGTCACAAATCCGACGGTCGTCTAAGTCTGTAAGAGCGAATATTGTCGAAGGGACGGGCCGAAGGCGATATCCCAAGGAGTTTATTCGATTCCTCATTTTCTCTAAATCTTCCCAAGATGAAACCATTGACCATCTGGAAACACTTTTTGAAACTGGATCCCTCACCGATGAAGTGCTCTTAAAACGACTCCAAAAGCAAGGGATTCAGTTAGGTATTCAACTCGCCAAGTTTATCGAGGCGGTTGAGCGGAGGGGGTAGAGGTACTCGTCCCGATACCTCGGGACTCGTGGTAGTGTTCGGCTGCGCCTCACGGGAGTACTCGCTACGCTCGTGGTTGTGTTCTCCCGACCTACTGTCGGGATCACGGGGGGACTCGCTGCGCTCGTAGGGGGGGCGTTGCCTCACGGTTCTTTTTATGAACGCGGTGAGATCGCCAACAAAACCCGCGAACGAAGTGAGCACGACCCCGGCTTTCCGGGGGAATACCTCCGCGAGTCCCGAGGTATCGGGACGAGCACCTACATCAATTTCCCTACCTCTACCCCTCCTAATCCAAGGCTTTCTACCTTGTTGAGGAGTTGCTGAACGAGGCTGCGATCGTCCCCACTCAATTCGTTATTTAGGCGAAGTAAGAGGGCCGTGAGCGTCAGGTTTTTGATGGTTTCAGTTGTGAGGCCGGCTTTCTGAATAAGGCCCAAGACTTGCGTCAGGACACCACCGTTGCCGCCTCCACCATTAAGCAAACCATTACTCAATTGGGTCAGGTGCGTAGAGTTGTTGATCAGGCCATCAATAGACTTGCCTCGATTGATAGAGTTCATGATGCTGTTCACAAACTGCATTTCGCCGCCGACGATGTCGATATTGGCATGCTTCATGGCTTCTCCCAAGACCATCGCCTGGGCTTCGGCCACGTGCTGCTGCACATTGATACCTGCCAGTTCGACTTCCTTGTCTTTCTCCAGGCGAAGCTTGAACTCTTCGTGCTCTTTGCCTACACCGTCGAGCTTCTTCATCGCATTGGCTTTCTGCTCTACACCACGAGCTTCGGCAGCTAGCTTGAGTTCCATTACTCTGGCGTCTACTGCGCCTTTCTGGTCTGCAACTTCGGCTTCGGCCATCCCTTGCTTCTTGATCGCATCAGCTTTGGCTTCAATACCTTTCGCTTCTGCGAGGGCGCGGGTTTCCAGCACCAGTGCCTGGGCCTTACCTTCCTGCTCCATAGCATGTGCTTTGGCTTCGATCACCTGCGCTTCCGATAGACCAAGGGTTGCTTCTTCCGCAGCTTTGGCTTCGGCCATGATTTTGCGAGCTTCGGCTTCTTTACCGGCAGCTTGCTTGCTGGCTTCCGCTTCGATCAACAACTGATCGGCTTGAATGGCAGCGGCCAGCTTTGCGGCTTCGGCACCACGTTCTTTCTCAATAACGATGGCTTCTCCTTTGGCTTGGCTTTCAATGATAACCTTCTGCTTGAGACGATCAGCTTCGGCCAATACGCGGGTATCCTTGATGCGCTCCTCCTCTTCGACGACTCGCTTCTCGACCATGATCCGGTCGCGGATGACATCCTGGATATTTTTCTTCTCTTCTTCTACCGCGCGCTGCTTCTCGATCTCCGCCAAGGTGACGATCTTCTCACGTTCGGTGAGTTCTAGCAAGCGATCTTTCTCTACGCGCTCCGTTTCTACCGCTTCGGTACGCTCCTTGTTCTTCTCAGCGACAATGACCTGGCGCATACGGTTTTCTTCCGCAATTTGCAGTTCTTCGTCAGTCTTGATCCGTACAAGTTGAGCACGAAGGCGCTCTTCTTCCGTAATCTTGACGATTTCTGCTTCTTCCCGCGACTTGATGTTCGCGATCTCCCGCTTTTGGCGCTCTTCCTTCTCGGCAAGCTGACGCTCGTATTCGAGGATGGCTTCGCGAGCTTCTACATCCTGCTCCTTGAGGGTCTTTTCTTCCTCGCGGCGGATATGATTTGACTTTACTCGCTGCTGAGCGGTTAGCTCGGTGATCTTCTTGATACCTTCGGCGTCGAGGATATTATTTTCCTTGAGGAATTCGATATCTGTTTGCTCTAGATAATCAATACTTACATCATCCAGCTTGTAACCGTTGAGGTACTCGCCGATGGTATTTTGGATCTCGGAGTTGAACTTCTCGCGGTTGTCGTAAAGCTCGACAAAGTCGAAACGCTTACCTACCGTTTTGATAGCTTCCGAGAACTTGGCCTCGAAGAGCTCACGTAAGGTATTGAGGTCAGAAGCACGGACACAGCCGATATTCTGTGCGACATTCTGGATATCTTTAGAATCCTTATTGATCCGGACAAAGAAGACGACTTTGATGTCGGCGCGGATATTGTCCTTACAAATGAGGCCATCCTGATTCATCCGGCTGATTTCGATGGTTTTTACGGAGAGGTCCATCTCTTCGTACATCTCGATCCCCGGGATGACCATGAGGCCGTTTTCGAAGGCAACTCGCGTACCGCGTAATCCGGTAGCGATGATGGCTTTGCCCTGGGGCACCTTGCGGTACCATCTGACGAGCATGACCAAGAAGCCAAAAAAGAGCAGGATGAGGATTCCCCCGAGGAGGTAACCCATGGATCCCGCAATGTCTACTTGCAATAATAGCATGACTGTTGAGGTTTATGGTTGTTTAAATATATTTTCGTGCGTTGTGCGGAAATTGCTTCCGACTTCCGAATTGTAGTGCAAGGTGCTTTGCCCGAACTTTTCCACTTTTCCAAATTTTGCCCCTTATTTAGGTACTGTTTTTAGTACTGGCCCGTAGCGAGGTACGAGCGGAGGGCGGTGGCCGGAGGCCGCAAGGACAAGGGATGGCAGCATCCTACGGTAGTAGGTGCGTACAGCCCGGTGCCGCCGGTAGGCCGGCATGGCCCCAAATCCAGTTTGGTAAAGGTTTTCAACTACCGTCCAGTGGTTCGACAAGCCAGTAGCGTTTATCTTCGGTACGCCCGATGATGACGGTTTCCTCCCCAGCTTTGAGGGAGTGAGTGCTTTTGATGTTGACCAATAGCTCATCGCCATCGTGATAGACACCGCCCTGTCCAAAGTTCTTGCCATAAGGCGGAAGTTTGACGCGGCACTGCATACCTACGTATTCCACAGGAGCAGCGGCCGTGTTCATACGAGCAAAAAGAGGGATCAGCGGATAGCTGAGGATTTTTGCCAGGAGGAATGCTATCAGCAAAATAGGCGCGGCCAAAGCGAGGCCATAAGCTGCTGAATAGTTGCCCCAGTAGTGGTTGGTGAGCACCGTCATACTCCATGCTGACAGGACAACCAGCGACATGATGAGCATGAAAGGCACGCGATCGAAGTGGAAGAAATGCAGGGCGGAGGCAAACAAGCCACCTACCGAAAAATCTGCATCGACGTCTACATCTGCATCCAGGTCAGCATCGAAATCAAAGTCAAAGGCACTTATATCAATCGCACCCAAGACCACTGATAACCAGTACAATACGACCAACATCATAAGTACAGTGTAGACCAAATTGAGAGGATGTACTGCTACCTGAAATAGTTCTTGCATGAGGGTTTCGTTTTAAATTACTGCGCGTGCGATGTTTGCCAAGCTATGCCTGCGCAAGGGTAGGTCCGCTGTGGTAAGATACAACGCAGTCGTTATTTCTTACCTAAACAGCAGATTAATTGTAAAAATTAGGATTAGGTAACCTAATATTCCTAAACTAAATCGTGGTGATAATTGGTGGTATCCTGGGGCCTATTGGTTTGCCGTTTAGGCGGGATGGGGCTTGCGCACGAAGAAGCTAAGCCACGTACAAGCATTTCGCCGTTGCGCCAAACGTTGGCCGAGACACCAAGGTTGTTGTAGCCAACCTTAACAATATACTCTACCCAGTCGGGGCCTTCTTGTATCTCGAAAGTGTGGGTAGCACCGAAGAAGGAGTACTTACCGCTGACTTCGCGGTCGTTATAGAACACCTTTTCTTTGCCTAAGATGGTATTGCGTATGGCGATTTCGTTGCCGTGGGAGAAAACAGAGAGAATTCTCATAGTTAGTAAATTTAATGATGACTGTTTGTGTACTTCGAGACACATCTACATAGAATC
>NZ_JBOEFX010000010.1:0-33704 GCF_050633125.1 Lewinella sp. | reverse complement strand
TAGCGTTATTTAATGTTCCCAAAAAAAATGATCTTGGTGGCATGAAAGCAAAATATGAAAACTGGATGTACTTGCTGGCTAGCAATGGCATCCTATTATATGGTATAGTAATGCTGGGCTGGCCGATATTTCCGCTTGTTTATTTGTGGTGGTGGGAAGGGCTATTGAGTACCGCTGTGAATATTTTCATTAGTAAGCGATTGGGCATAAAGGAAGCTCGGTGGGGGCAATTGTTTCCTTATTTTGTTTATTGGGTATTCGTGATTGTCTTTTTGGGCATACTGGCATCAAATAGCGATCAAATCATTGATAATCTGGGGCTTGTGATGTTTAAGGACAAGCTATTCAATTTGTGCTTATTGCTGCTGATTCTCCATTTAGGTTTTCGGATTATCAAGGGGAATTTGCCTGGTGCAGAGGTATTCCTGCTTCAGATCAGGTTACACGTTGGCATTGTGCTCGGCGGATTGGCGATGTTTGTAAGCAAGCACTTTGAGGTCGACAATGTGATACCGGTAGCGTTGACGGTACTGGCCGTGAAGGTGTTTTTGGATATTTGGAGTATGTTGGGTAGTACTACTGAGGCAGAATAGAACGCAGATTAAACGGATTTGACAGATTTGCACAGATTAATCACCTAGTTATTTAACGGAAATAAGTGCTCCTGTTTTTACTATCTGGCGATCCGCAGTACCTTCGCCTGATGTCAACGTATCGATTATTTGAGCTGAATACTTTTATACGCCGTTTTGTGGCGTTGAACCTACCGGAACCGGTGTGGGTAAAGGCCGAGGTAGCCGAGGTAGACGAACGGCGTGGGCATTACTACCTGGCCTTGATGGAAAAAACCGAGGACGGCCAAGAGATCGCAGCACAAGCCAAGGCCGTGATATGGGCGCGCACGGCCAATAAATGGCAACGGACCAACAAGCTGCTGCTGAAGGACCTGCTGCAAGCGGGTCGTGAGGTGCATTTGCAAGTGCAGGTGAGTTTTCACGAGCGGTTTGGTTTACAGCTGCAGGTGCAAGACCTGGATGCCAACTACACCTTGGGCGTGATGGCCCAACAACGACAGCGGACGATTGACGAATTGACGGCAGCAGGTTTGTTGCAAGCCAATAAGATGCTACGCCTAGCTATGGTGCCCCAGCGCCTAGCGGTGATCAGCTCGCCGGCGGCAGCCGGCTGGCAAGACTTTATGGCGCAATTGCGAGACAATCCGTATGGGTATGAATTTGAGGTGCAATTGTTTCCGGCAGCAGTGCAGGGTACACAGGCCAGCCCCGAGATACGCCGACAGTTGCGGACCATTGAGCGCCGCCGGGATAGTTTTGACGCAGTGGTGATCATTCGCGGCGGCGGCGCACGGATGGATCTTGCCGACTTTGATGAGAAAGAATTGTGCTTTGCTGCTGCCCAAATGACGCTGCCCATCATTAGTGGCATCGGCCACGAAACGGATCAATCGATTATGGACATGGTTGCCCATACGGCACTGAAAACGCCGACTGCAGCGGCTAACTTCCTGATTGATCGCCTGCACTACCTGGATCAGCAACTGGCTGGGGCAAGACAAACAATTGCACAGCAAACCAATCAACTGGTACAGCGTAAAGCATTTGAACTAGCACACCTTGGCGAGCAACTGAAGTTCCAACAAAAGCAACTTTTACAAAAAGAAGCCTGGAAATTGGAACAGTACACCCAGCAACTTCCCGTGATGGTACGACGACGGCTGCATGAGGCCACCGCCCAGTTGGAGCAACTGCAACAGTTTCATCAATTACTCAGTGTTGAAGGCCAACTCAAAAGGGGGTTTGCATTGCTGAGTGTTGGAGACGAAATCATCCGCGCGGGTAGTCAGCTTGCACAACACGAAGAGGTAACACTCCATTTAAAAGATGGAACAACAACGCTCCACACTACACCCCAAACCAAGAAAAAATGAACGAATTGAGTTACGAAGAAGCACTGACTGAATTACAAACCATTTTGCAAGAATTGCAAAATGAGCAGGTAAGTATTGATGCTTTAAGCGCTAAAAGTGAACGGGCAGAGGTATTGCTCACCTACTGCCAAAAAAAGCTGCGTGATCTTAATGCTAAGCTTGCGCCAAAGGAAGATACGCCAACCCCGTAAGCTTGATGGGTCGGATCGCAGCAGGACCGTGCAGTTGGCCTACTTGATGCCAACGCCGAGCCAACAGATCAAAGAAATACCATCCTTGGGTCTTGTGATCAGGAAAATAGAGCAGCTGCCCCACCACAACCACATCATCCATGGTGAAATAAGGAATATTTTGCTTGGTACCTGCAAACAATTCTCGTCCATCGAATTGAGCAGGAGAGAAAGGATAGATATAGGTTGTTTTCCGGTCAGGAAGACCATCTAAACCAAATAGTCGGCCTTGGAACATGGCGATCTCATCAAAATCATTGGGTGGTGGCTCCTGCCGCAGAGTAGCAACCATGACACATTTAGCGTTCTTACGGTTAACCGTCAAAATTGCTTCCGAGACTTTATCTTGCTGAATCGTTCCATCCAAGCTTGCTGAAAGGTAGAGCAGGTCATTGGTTTCATCATAGGTGAGCCCTTCACAAAAATAGATCGATTTGTTCTCGGCAGTAAACGCCCCTACCCTTTCCCAAGCTCCGGTAGCACGGATTTTTATCAGTTCAGGATTGGAACGAAAATTTAGGGTAGAATAGAATGCTGTATCGCGAGGGATGTAGACCAAATTACGGAGTTCTGCCCCCTCAGGAAGGCCCTTCAAATCGCGCATTGGCGTTAGTTCACCATTCTCTAAATTGACTTTTACTAACTGGTGGCCATTAATGCCTACTACAATACCCATTTGGGCTTGAGCCACTTGAAAAGAGAACAAGATTACCAAAATAAAAACCATGGTACGAAACACCATATTATAACTAGGGACTTGAAGCATTGGGGGGGGATTAAGACCTACAAGCATGTTGAAAAGTACAAAGGTCTCGCTTTTTTCGGAATACTAATACACTTTATCTCCCTCTTTTAGCCAGATGCCCCAAGTGCGGCTGAATGCATGAACAGCGTCTGTCGTCTCACCTTCCTGATCAACAACAGCATGCCCTTGATTTTTCCACTCAAAGATACCACCATAAAGGTTGGAAACACTTTCGAAGCCTGCCGCCAGTAATTGCTCCGAAATTTTCTCGCTGCGATACCCTACCGAACAGTAGACAATGATGGGCGTCGTTTTAGGAACGTCATCAACGGCTTCCATCGTAAAATGATCATAGCCTACAAAACGCGCACCTTTAATATGGCTCACTTCGTATTCTTCAAGTTCACGAGCATCCAGGAAGACCGTATTTGCCAGCTTTTCAGCGGCCTCCGGCACATTCATTTCAGGCACCGTGTGAGACAGCAGCGTTTTCAGCATCACACCATAGCTGTTACTTTTGACCGAAGCCTCCTGTGCAGTAGCGCAGGAAGTGACCATAAAAGACAAGAACAAGGAAGTAAAAGCGTAACGGATATATTTTAGCAAAGCTTGCATTATTTGTATTTTGGAATCTTTGAACAAGTATTGTACAAAAATACATCAATCCAATTATGATGAATAAAACGCTTTTTACCTGCCTAATGGTTTACACCTGCGGATTTTGTTTTGGACAAAATTCTGATACCAAAGCAGCCGTCATTGCATCCATCGAAGCACAATCGGAGGATTTAATAAAAATCAGTGACGAAATTTGGGCTTTAGCCGAAACCGCCTTTGAGGAATCTGGTTCGGCTGAGCTGTTGGCTAGCTACGCCGAAAAAAATGGTTTTCGTGTAGAACGTGGTGTTGCAGAAATGCCCACTGGCTTCACTGCCGAATTTGGTGAAGGCCACCCTATCATCGGCATTCTTGGGGAATTTGATGCCTTGCCTGGATTATCACAGGATGTAAACCCCGAGAAGACACCTATTGAAGAAGGAGGCGCTGGGCACGGCTGCGGGCACAACCTCTTTGGTGCAGGTAGCCTGGGCGCAGCCGTAGCTATCAAAGAACTGATTGCTGCTGGCAAGTTGAAGGGGACCATCCGTTTTTATGGCACCCCGGCCGAAGAGAAATATTTCGGCAAGCTTTTCATGGCCAGGGCCGGTATGTTTGATGATCTGGATGTGTGCCTCGACTGGCACCCCAGTTCGCGTATTGAAGCCGATGTGCAAAGCTCACTGGCGCTGGTAGATTTTGTTGTCGAATTCCGTGGCCAGGCCGCACACGCTGCCGGTGATCCCTGGAACGGCCGCAGTGCCTCAGACGCGATGGAGCTGATGTCGGCAGGAATCAATGCTTATCGCGAACACATCAAGCCTACGGTACGCATCCACACCCATATGCAGCAAGCCGGCGATGTGGTCAATGTAGTACCCGACTACGCCAAGATATGGGTCCGTGTACGCGACCGCGATCGGGCAGGGATGATGCCTGTATGGGAACGCGTGCAGGAGATTGCCAGAGGTGCAGCGATTATGGCCAATGTCGATTACGAAATCACGCTGGTATCTGGCCTCCACGAAGTATTGCCCAACCGCACCGGAGGTGCAGCGATGCACGCTAACCTGGAGTTGCTAGGTCCCATTAAATACGACGAAGCAGAAGCTGCCTTTGGGCGGGGCATCCAAAAAGCCACCGGCAAGCCATTGGTAGGTATTGATGGCAGTGTGCAACCCTTCAAGGAAACGGCGGCAAATCCGAGTGGTGGGTCTACCGACGTAGGTGATGTAAGCTGGCTGGTGCCTGAAATACGACTGCGCGTAACCACCGCCCCCAAAGACACGCCCTGGCACTCGTGGGCAGTAGTTGCTTGTGGAGGTATGAGTATTGGCCACAAAGGAATGGTTTATGCTGCAAAAGCACTATCAATGACCATGGTCGATCTCTTCGAAAATCCGGAATTGGTGGAAGAGATGAAGGTGGAGTTTAAAGAGCGTAGAGGCGATGCCAAATACGAAGCGATCTTGCCGGAAGGGCCGCCGCCGATTGGAAACTAAGATTTTTTTGAATCACCAAGGCACTTAAGGGTTTTTATTGAAAAAAACATGACCACTCAGACCAAATATCGGTCTGAGTGGTCATAATCATTTCCTAGACGAGCTAACCTCGTTTATACTTTAAAATTTAGCTCAAAACCAGCCTAAGCCCTCCCCGATTCTTCCAGCATTTCACGGAAGTGATTATTGTAGTCATCCGCTGCAAGCAAATCCTCCATAGATAAGTGCATCCGGTAACGCCAGTAGTGCTGTGTAATGGCCGGAATGTTGATTCTCTCAGCGGCCGCATCCGGGTGACGGAGGTCGCCATCAATGGCGAGCATATCCTGTAGCGGGAAGACCGCCCACATGGTTGGCCAACTGAGGTGCTGAAGGATGATGGCTTGTGCCAAGTCTGGCGTACAAGTGTCAGGGCCATCGCCCCACCAGCCCAGTTCACGGTTACAGAAGCGCTGACGGCGCTCGGGCGTTTCTTCTTCCCACCAGAGCCTGATGGGTGACATATCGTGGGTACTCGGGCTACAAACTGACCAATAAGGAATATCGGCTGCCGACAAAAACTCGGTCTGTGGATTCTTGGCCATGCGCTGAATTTCCAGAGAAAGAATACCTAGATCTTTCATAACCTCTGGCACACAATTCGGAACCATCCCCAAATCTTCTCCACAAATCAACATATTGGTGGCCTCCTTCATCGCAGGAAGCTTGGTCATGCCTTTTTCGCGCCAAAAATCCTCTTGCCGGCGATAGAAGTAATCGTTGTACACATCAGTAAGTTGCCCTTGGGTATAGCCATCCAGTAGACGGAAAGACCAAGTCTTCTGCATATCGATGCGTGGGTGAAACTGGCTACCTTGAGCACCTTCTACTTCAAAGAAGAGAACGTTGCTTACTAGAGAAAACAACCGCTTTTCCAAATGTTGATCTGCTGGTGAAAGATGTGCTCTGATTTCGCGCTGGGTAGCGTAGGCATCTTTTAATTTCAGTCGATTATGGAAGACTTCCAGGAAGTTGTCTTGCACGTAAGCAGCATATTCTCCAAAGATTTCATGTACTAACTCGGTAGTAATGTAAGGACGACAGAAACGGTCGAAATCAAAGTAGATTCCTCGCTGGTAAAATTCATCTAGCTGCACGGGCAACGCGGGATTGAAGCGCCCCATAATCCCTTCTATTTGATCGATAGGTGTTTCCCAAATACGGAAAAACCCGAGGATATGATCGATCCTGAAGGCATC
Organism: Lewinella sp.; assembly: GCF_050633125.1. NCBI lineage: Bacteria > Pseudomonadati > Bacteroidota > Saprospiria > Saprospirales > Lewinellaceae > Lewinella > Lewinella sp. Next base: position 27,444 of record NZ_JBOEFX010000010.1, on the reverse strand, counting down.
GAAATAGCGGCTGAGTTGCGTAAAGCGCTGACGCCACCACTGGTAATCTGTTTTCGCCATCTCGTCCCAATCGTAGGTAGGAAATCCCCAATTTTGGCCTTCTGTGGCAAAGTCATCCGGTGGCGCACCGGCTTGGCCATTCATATTGTACAATTCGGGTGCGACCCAAGCATCTGCACTGTAGCGGTAGATGCCAATAGGAATATCTCCCTTTAAGACTACCCCTTTGCTTCGCGCATAATCTCCGGCACCTTTCAGTTGCTTATCCAGGTGAAACTGTAGGTAATAATGGAATGCGACCTCATCGTAGGTTTTGCTCTTGGGATCTATTAGTTCGGCAATAGCCACTGCATCATAAACCTGATGGGTTTCCCATTCTGTAAAGTTAGGCGTACTGTATTGATCACGCAGGTAGCAAAATGCTGCATAGTCTTGTAACCAATGCTTATTTTCTGAGAAGAAGGTGGCAAACTCATCGCTTTTCAGGAAAGCTGCCTTGGCTTTTTTGTACACTTTACGTGCATAATTCAACTTAAATTTGACCACTGCCTCGTAATCTACCTCCGGCAGAGCGTTGAGGGCTTTGCGTTGTTTTTCTACCGTAGCCTTGGTAAGCGTATGTTCTAAATCATCAATACTCAGGTACAGCGGATGCAATGCAAATACGGAAATAGCTGCATAAGGGTAAGAATCCACCCAAGTATACGTAGCGATGGTATCGTTTACTGGCAGGATTTGCACCATGCTCATTCCCAGCTTCTCTGCCCAATCCACCAATTTATGCAAATCAGTGAATTCGCCACAGCCAAAACTTTCGTTGGTACGAAGCGAGAATACAGGCATCGCTACCCCTGCGCCTTTCCAGTTGGCCTCAGCAAACGCGAAGCTACTATCTGTTTTTATTATCGCATCCGGGCCATAAGGTACATTGTAGACCCGATTTGGGCCTGCCTCCCAGGTAACCACTTCTTTGGTTTTGAGATCAATGAGTACGTATTTGTATTCCAGGTGCTGGCCGGGAGAAAGCATCACTGCTGCTTGCCAAAGCGGATAGTCTGTGTTACCCAATAGCAAGGCATCCTCGGGTTGCCAGTTACCCAGCGCTTTGGTGTTGCCAACTATACCTAATTGCAAATGCGAAGGTATCCGTACCTGGAGCATCTGAAACTGTACTTTTATCTTACCAACAGCCTTGCGACAGGCGGGAGCTTTGCGTTGTTTTGCAGGCTTAAAAATGACTTTTTCAAAAGCAGATGCGTGAAGCGCTACAGAAGGAAGCTCCCGAGAACGCCAACTGTCTTCCAGCAATAGGTTTTGCACCTTAGCAACCTTGAACGTCCGATCAATAGCCAGTTCTTCCTCTATATTCCCCTGGCCATCACGCACTTGGTATCTGTAGGTGAAATTAGCGGGAAGCTTATCCGTTTCCCAGGTTCCTTTCCACCAACCCGCATCCTGGTATTCCAGCGCAATGGTTGGTTGATGACTTTGATTGGTACGGACAAAAACCTGTTGTCCCCACTTTGTTTGGTAATGAATTGAGAATTGGATCAGCATGATAAATAGCTATTTAAATTAGGCTCGGCCTAAAGATATAAGGAAGTTTTAAGATTTCTTATCTTGGATATTGCTTTCAGCAACGCAATCGCAAATAGAGCGCTTATTTGGGTATTAACGCATACAATTTACTAGTTATGAAACAACTGTTCACCATTATTTCAATGCTCCTGTGGGGAGGTTTATCTATTACTCATGCCCAAACCAAAGCGCTTGTTGGAGGCACGCTCATTGATGGCTTTGGCGGAACGCCCATTCACAATAGTGTTATTATTATTAAAAATGAACGGATTGTAGCTGTAGGCCATCAAGGCAATCTGCCCGTGCCGGAAGAAGCCGAAGTTATCTCCACCGAAGGGATGAGTGTGCTACCAGGCTTGTGGGACATGCACGTACACCTGATGATCAATGGCCATGCCGATTATGCTCACTGGGATACCGCCTACCTTGATCGCTTGGGGGATGTGATTATGCCTTCTTCTGCGCACCAGTTGCTGAGAGCAGGAATAACCAGTGCCCGAGATTTGGGAGCGCCGCTTAAAGAAAGTATCGAAGTACGTGATCGCATCAATAATGGAGAGATTCCCGGACCGACGATGTATATGAGCGGCCCCTTTATTCAGCATCAACCCTATCCCGGTACAGAGGCCTTCCGTTGGGGCGTAAGTGGCGTGACCGATGCACGCAGTAAAGTCCGCGAACTGGCCGAAGCAGGCGTAGACTGCATCAAGCTCATTGATCAAGATCAGATGACCATTGAAGAAGTCAAGGCTGTCGTAGACGAAGCTCATAAACACGGACTAACAGTTGTGGCACACAGCCACCGCCCCGAAGAGATCCGTAGAGGCTTGATCGCCGGCGTAGATTGTTTTGAGCATACCGGTCTATCCTCGGCCCCTCAATACCCAGATGATGTAATGGAAATGATTAAAGAACGAACAGCACAGATGAACCTGGGGCCACTCTATTGGACACCTACCGTAGAGGGCCTTTATAATTACGAATACAAGCGTGACAACCCAGAAGAGTTGGATAACGACTGCTGGCACCTGGATCTCCCCGATGACATCATTGCCGATATTGAGCAATCTATTCGCTACCCTGGTCGGCTGCCTTATTTCCAACTGACGCCATCGCGGCGACCTACCCTCGAACGGAAAGTAAAACAATTGCTGGACGCTGGCGTAGTGCTGCTCGTAGGTACAGACAGTGGTATTCCTACCAAATTCCATTGCCAAAGCACTTGGCACGAGCTGGATGTGTGGGTCAATGAATTCGGTATCGACCCTATGTACGCTATCAAGGGAGCTACCTACTGGCCCGCAAGGGTGATGGGAGTAGAACAAGATTACGGTACTATCTCAGAAGGAAAATACGCGGATATCATTGCGGTAAAAGGAGATGTGCTACGCTATATCAACATCTTGGGAGATGTAGACATGGTGATCAAGCATGGAGAAAGGGTCAAGTAAATCCCCTGTTAATTAATCGTCTATATTTTCTACAAATGCTTTAAACTGATCCATCCATTTTTGGCTTTGCGCCTTAAACTTACTGGGAAATAGTTTTGCCATTAACTTTATCATCAGCCCGTTGAATTTTATGTATTCAACCTCTGAGGTATAACGTGTTCTGCTATTTGCTAAAGCTTCAAACCTTGATGCTTGGGTATTGGTCATGTGAATGTGTTCATACCGAGCTATTTTTTCTTCAGGTAAATTGGCCAACAAAATGGTTTCGATCAACTCTATCCGCTGTTGTCCATCTAATATAATTCTAGACGTTGCTCCTTGTGTTTCAGGAGTGCCAGTTAAAAGTTTAATGGATTCAAAACCATCTTGCCATTCTTTAAAATATTTCTCATTACTCCATAAGCTCACTACTTTTTCCAGGGGAGCATTTATCTCTATAGTACAGGTATATTTCATTGGCTTACTTTTTTACAAATGAACACCTCAAGCGGAACGCAAATATCGCCGCAAAAGCAGGAATTTCAGGCAGAAACCTCAATTTTTACGATACCTAAGCCCAATTTACCTGCCGGCGTTTATTTAATTACACTTGAAACTGACGGTAAAACCAGCACAAAACGGCTTATTGTCCAATAAACCCAAGGATTATCTCGTAAATTTTAGTCTATTAAGCAGAAACAATCTAAATTTTAGCTAAAGCCTAAATTCCATTCTGCAAGATGAGATGAAAAAATGTACTTTTGTGACCCAGACAGCCTTTTGTGTTGTTCTAGGATAAGATAAAGTACATTTTTAATATAAAAAAATACCTACCGATGCCATTTGATTTGGATATGATTGCGGCTTACTACAAGTCGCTACCGGCTAAGGTTGACGCGGCCCGAAAAATGCTGGGGCGCCCCATGACGCTGGCTGAAAAAATTCTTTATTCGCACCTCCACGCGGAATCTCCGTTACAGGAGTACAACAAGGGTAAGGATTATGTATTCTTTGCGCCGGATCGCGTAGCGATGCAAGATGCTACAGCTCAGATGGCCTTGTTGCAATTTATGGTAGCCGGTCGCGACAAAGTAGCCGTACCTTCAACTGTACACTGTGATCACCTTATACAGGCCAAGGTTGGCGCTGACCAGGATTTGGCTATTGCCAACGATGTAAACTCCGAAGTTTACGACTTTCTTACTTCCGTATCCAACAAGTACGGTATTGGTTTTTGGAAGCCTGGTGCTGGTATCATCCACCAGATCGTATTGGAAAACTATGCTTTCCCTGGCGGAATGATGATCGGTACCGATTCTCACACTCCTAATGGTGCTGGCCTCGGCATGATTGCTATTGGTGTAGGTGGTGCTGATGCCGTGGACGTAATGGCTGGTATGCCTTGGGAGCTTAAGATGCCAAAACTGATTGGTATTAAGCTGACCGGAAAACTTAGTGGTTGGACTTCTTCTAAAGACGTTATCCTCAAAGTTGCAGGTATTCTTACCGTGAAGGGAGGTACTGGTGCAATCGTAGAATACTTTGGTGATGGTGCCGAATCACTGTCTTGTACAGGAAAAGGAACCATTGGCAACATGGGTGCAGAGATCGGTGCTACGACCTCTACCTTTGGTTATGATGAATCAATGAGCCGTTACCTTCGGGCAACCGATCGCTCTGAGATTGCTGACATGGCTGATGGAGTAGCAGAACACCTTACTGGTGATGCTGAATGTTACGCCAATCCTGAGAAATACTTCGACCAGGTCATTGAAATTGACCTTTCGACTTTGGAGCCACACATCAATGGCCCTTATACGCCAGACCGTGCCTGGCCTATTTCTGAGTTTGCTGCTGCCGTTAAGGAGCACAACTTTCCTCCTAAATTGGAAGTAGGTTTGATTGGTTCCTGTACCAACTCGAGCTACGAAGATTTGGACCGTTCAGCCAGCTTGGCACGTCAGGCGAAAGCCAAAAACCTGAAAGTAAAATCAGAATTTACCATTACCCCAGGTTCAGAGCAAATTCGGTATACTGTTGAACGCGACGGTATTTTGGATGCTTTCGAAGAAATTGGGGGTGTAGTGCTTGCCAACGCTTGTGGTCCTTGTATCGGACAATGGGCACGCCATACTGATGACCCTACCCGGGCCAACAGTATTATCACCAGCTTCAACCGTAACTTCGCTAAGCGTAACGACGGAAACCCTGCTACGCGTGCGTTCGTTGCCTCTCCTGAATTGGTAACGGCAATGGCGATCTCTGGCAGCATGACGTTCAACCCGCTGACGGATACCCTCACCAACGAGAATGGCGAACAAGTAAAGCTTGATCCTCCTTCAGGTGTTGAGTTGCCTCCCAAAGGTTTTGCTGTTGAGGATGCTGGTTTTATTGCCCCAATGGAAGATGGCAGTGGCGTAAACGTAACCGTAGACCCTACCTCTAATCGTATTCAGTTACTAACACCGTTTAAGCCAATTACCCAAGACCAGGTACAAGATATGCGTATCCTGATCAAGGCAAAAGGCAAATGTACAACGGATCACATCTCTATGGCTGGCCCTTGGTTGAAGTACCGTGGCCACTTGGAGAACATTTCTCAGAACTGTTACATTGGTGCAATCAACTACTTTAACGATCTGCCCAATACCGTATTGAATGCAGAAACCGGCGAGTATGGTCCTGTACCTGATACGGGCCTATACTACCGTAACAATGGCATTGGCACTGTAGTCTTCGGTGAAGAAAACCTCGGTGAAGGTTCTTCTCGTGAGCACGCTGCAATGGAACCTCGCTTCCTTGGTGTAAATGCAGTGATTGTAAAATCATTTGCTCGTATCCACGAAACCAACCTCAAGAAGCAAGGAATGCTGGCATTGACCTTTGTTAATCCTGCGGATTACGAGAAGGTACGCCAAGATGATAAGGTTTCTATCGTTGACTTTGAGAGCATGGCACCAGGCAAAAACCTGACCGTAAAGCTTAGTCACGCCGATGGTACCGAAGAAAGCTTTGAGGTAGCCCACACCTACAACTTAGCCCAAATTGATTGGGTACGTGCAGGTTCTGCTTTGAATAAGATCAAGGAGGAATTGGCTAAGTAGGTTGATGGTTGGAAAGGTGTAAAAGTGTAAGGGTTGGGTATATCAAATACTTCCGACTTCCCACTTTCGATCTCCGACTTCGTCGATCGTTCTTTCTACCTTTTCATTACGATAAAAAGGCTCGTTATCCATGATGGATGGCGAGCCTTTTTTCAATAAAAAAGTAATATGAAATCGCTTTATCTGATACTCCTCTCCTGTTTATGTTTTGCCTGTGTGACACCCCTACATTATGATGTGGTGATTACGAATGCGAGTCTCCTGGATATCCATACCGGGCAGATCAAAGCGCGGCAAACCATTTTGATTAACGATGGCCTCATCGTAGCTATTCAGAATAATACTAAACGTTTCACTACAGACACCCTCATTGAGGCGCAAGAGAAGTTAGTAAGCCCTAGCTTTATTGATACGCACGTGCACCCTATCTCTGAATTTGCTGATGGTGATTATTCGTTGGTGCCTGACACCCTTCCCCAAGACAGCTTGGCTTACTATCGAAATAAGCTTACAGCTGGTTTTCTTCCTTTTGGCACCACAACTATCCTCATGATGGGGCATCCTCCTGCTTGGACGCCAGCTTTCCTTGAATGGACCAGACACCCAGAAGCCAAGCAGGTAGACGTCCTGACCTCTGGCGGAGCCTTGGCTACCGAAGATGGTAACACCTACCCTGGTCATCATCGTCTAAATTCACCGCAAGAAGCCCGACAAGTTGTGCAAGAATACTATGACTTGGGTGTACGAAATTTAAAACTCTATTGGCGTTTACGTCCTCCTGAATTCAAAGCCGTTATCGCCGCTGCCGACAGTCTGGGCTTACGTACCTTTGGCCATATCGGAGGATTTCAGGACCCTACACAACTCACCATTAGTGAAGCTCTAAAAATGGGGCTAAAGGACTATGAGCACCTTTCTATCCTACCCTGCAGTTTGCTTACCACCCCCGAAGATTGGGACAACTTCAACCAACAATTTGAAGCCCATTTTGGAAAAGTTGACACCGAGCCTTTGCTATTGCTCTCCATTTTGGAGATGTTTCGCTACACCAGGGATCATAAAAAAGAAGCTTTTGACCAGCTTATTGATGAACTAGCCACTGCGGAGGCTTCTATTTCCACGACCATCGGATTTCTATATCAACAATACCACGCGACCTCTTTCTCTGAGCCTCGTACTACTTTCTCTCCTGAACAGATTGCTCGCAGTGAAGAGAATTTTGCCATTATGATGACCTTTGCAAAACGGCTGCACGACAAGGGCATAGCACTGAGAATAGGTACCGACACTAAAGATGGTGGTCAAGTGTTATTATTGGAATTACAATTATTAACAGAGCATGGCTTTACAGCTGCGGACGCCATGAAAATTGCCAGTTACAATGGTGCTAAATCCGCAGGGATTGACCACCAGGTAGGAAGTATTTCAGTAGGTAAGCAGGCTAATTTGATTATTTGGGAACAAAGTCCCCTAGAAAACCCCAGCCACTTCACCACAAATAAAATCATCTTAAAAGACGGTAAAATATATCACTGAAACTACCCTTAACGCAAAGTTTTACCTTAGCTTAGTTAGTTTGTAGGGTAAACCTCATCGTGCTTTAATTCTACACCTTTCAATTGTTATGCAAAAAGTACAATTAGACCTTCCGATTTTACTACCTGAGCTACTTGATGAGCAGGACAACTGCATTCGATTACTCCTCGCTGACCTAAATGGTAAAAAAGGGATCAGCAAGGCACACATCAAGGAAGGTCAACCGCTGCAATTGTGTGTTCACTATGAATCCGCGCTTATTTCCCTTGCAAAAGTTGAGGAAATAGCCCGCAACAGCGGTGCTGAAGTCACTCAACGCTATCAACACACGCTGCTACGAGTAAAAAAAGTACGCCATCAACGGCATGCTCGTCAATTAGAACATAAAATAATCGCGATTGCCGGCGTGGTCACTGCAATGGTATCCGTACCAGGAACCATCCGTATAGAATGGGATAGTGAACAGGTGACCGAAGAGCAGTTAAGGCAAAAAATACAACAGCTTGGCTTAAATATCTCACCGGCGACAAAACCTCAACACCGGCGTGTTCCTCAACAAGACCATCATCACGAACAGGGTCACGACCATGATCATTCGAATACCAATTTCCTGGGAGAGCATACAGAGTTGTACTTTGCTGTTGGCAGTGGTATCTCTTGGCTGGCGGGGTTTATTCTGTCCTTTGTTGATGGTGTTGCGCCCGAGTTGCTCATTGGAATTTTCACGGTGGGTATCTTATTTGGGGGCTACTTTACCCTTATCGAAGCCATTGGAGCGATCCGGCAAGGCAAGTTTGAAATAGACTTTCTGATGCTTGTCGCCGCTGCAGGAGCTGCCGCCCTGGGCAAATGGGGTGAAGCTGCGCTCCTTTTATTTCTGTTCAGCTTGGGCCATGCACTGGAACACTATGCCATGAACAGGGCCCGAAAATCCATTTCTGCACTCGCGGATTTAGCTCCACCAATAGCACTTATTCGCCGGAACGGGCAAACGGTAGAAATTCCGATCGAAGACCTAAAGGTTGGCGATGTTATTGTGGTAAAACCCAATAGCAAAATTGCCGCCGACGGTATTGTCATCAAAGGAAACAGCAGTGTCAATCAAGCACCGATTACCGGAGAAAGTGTCCCGGTAGATAAACGGCCCATCATTGGCCAGGAAGGTAACATTATCCTCGAAGACGTTCCCGCCGAACACCGTGCTTTTGCAGGCACCATCAATGGCAGTTCTGTTTTAGAAATCAAGGTATTGCGGGCCACGCACGACAGCACATTGGCCCGGCTGATCACCTTGGTGAAGGAAGCCGAAACCCAGAAATCGCCTACCCAATTATTCGCTGACAAGTTTGAGCGCTATTATGTGCCCGTTGTACTGGCAGTGGTCGTTTTATTGCTCTTTGCTTTTCTGGTGATTGATGAGACCTTTGCCGATAGTTTCTACCGGGCAATGGCGGTGCTTATTGCGGCTTCGCCTTGTGCATTGGCTATTTCTACCCCTAGTGCCGTACTGGCTGGGGTAGCACGCGCGGCACGGCAGGGGGTGCTCATCAAAGGCGGGCGGCCACTGGAGGATTTGGGTAATCTCACCGCCGTTGCTTTTGACAAAACCGGCACGCTTACAGAAGGAAAGCCTCACTTAACGCACGCTATCCCCTACGAAAATGCCAGTCGTGAAGACCTTTTAATGACCGCTGCTGCTGTAGAAGCACTCAGTGACCACCCGTTAGCCAAAGCGATTGTTGATGGTGCTAAAAAGGAACTAGGCAACATAGTGCTCCCCGTGGCGGAACAACTCGAAGCACTGATCGCTCGTGGCGTCAAAGCGCAGATAGAAAAGGAAAATATACACATCGGCAATAGGCGCCTGCTCGCAGAAATTACCGGCATGCCCGTCCCCCCTGTCCTTGACCAACAAATGAAGGACCTGGAAGATGGTGGCCATACGGCAATGATCATCCATCGTGGAGACTATTATCTCGGCATTATTGCCGTGATGGATACCGCCCGACCCGAGGCAAAAGCAACCTTGGCTGCTTTAAGAAAAATCGGTATCCGGCGAATGATTATGCTCACAGGTGACAACCAGAAAGTAGCAGAAGCCGTAGCCACAGAGATCGGTATTACTGACCCACTGGGCAGCTTACTCCCCGAGGATAAAGTAGCCGCCATCGAACGCTTGAAGGCCGAAGAAGGTAAAGTAGCAATGGTAGGTGATGGTGTCAACGACGCCCCCGCCATGGCCAAAAGTACCGTAGGCATAGCCATGGGAGCCGCCGGATCAGACGTAGCCCTGGAAACCGCCGATATCGCACTAATGGCCGACAAGCTGGACAACCTCCCCTTTGCCATCGCCCTCAGCCGAAAGGCTAAGCAAATCATCAAACAAAACCTCGTTATCAGCCTCGGGATGGTCGCCATTCTTGTACCTTTAACCGTCATGGGGGTCGCAGAGATTGGGCCAGCCGTCATTGCCCATGAGGGGTCGACCCTTGTTGTGGTGCTCAATGCACTAAGACTTTTGGGGTTTAAGACCAAATAAGTATAAGCTTTAAGCTCAATTTCCAAATTCAATAAAACAGCATGAATCGCTTATTCTCTTTTTCTCTTTTCTGCTTGCTCTATCTATTCATTGCGAGTTGCGAACCAGCAACTTCTGCGACTGAAAACACAGATGCCGCTGCCACAGAAGATCAGCTCAACAGTGAAACAGCAAGTCCTTCAGAAGATGCCCAAGTTGCTAAAACGACAACAAAAAGTGCTGTAAAAACCTCCTGGCCTGGCACCTACCTTTTCAATGAGGATGCAGGAGGAAATTTTTGGGGTTATGAACTCCAACTTGACAAAAACCTACTAGGAACTCTTTACATCGATGGTTTCCAAACGATGCAACGGCTTAAAGTGGCAGGGACCACCACTGGAAACACGCTCAGGGTAAGACTAGTAGGCTATGCCAAAGACAATATTTTCAATCAACCAACTATTGGCAGTGAGTTGTTTATACTAGAGCAACAAGACCAGCAACTGATCACCCACTGGGGCAGCCTCGAACCCAATGTCATCGCCAACAATACGGTCGGCCCAGCCTTTGAAAAGGTTCGCAATGAGATATCATCTACAGAGACCAGACTGCTGATTACCAGCAAATCATTTGTAGGCATACAACCTGGTGATAAAATCACAGACCATCAGACTTCCCTCCAGAAAGATATGCTGCAAACTGGCGAAGGTGATTTTGAGATTTACCAAATCCTGGATCAGCAAGGGACTGCTATTGGCTATCTCCACCCTGATGCCAATGATGAACAACTCGTAGGCATGATCGTCGTCACCAGCCCGGAGGCAAGAACGGAAGATGGCCTCTCCGTCGGTATGACGCTCGGTGATTTGCGCGAGAAGCTCACTGGTTATGAGATTCACGGCTCAGAAATTGAAGGTTATACCGCTGCTTACCACGGGCCGTTCAGCTACCAACTCGATTCTTACAATTGGGAATACGACCTGGATGCCAGCAAAATTGCCGATGAGGTCAAAATCATTGAAATTACGTTGAGGGATTAACTTAGCGTGAGATTTGTCTTTGTGTATTCCTAAAAGGAAATCTTCTAACAAGGTAAACCTCACTGTACTAAGTACTAGGTACCTGGACTCGATTTCGCCATAAAAGTGGTCATTTCACACTTTTTTATCAAAAAACCTGTGAAAACAGGGTTAAAGAGCTCTATTTTGGTAAGGTTAAAACACTTTGCTTAAAAGTTTTAATTCCACGCCTATGAAACACTTACTTACCTCGCTAATTGTTTTATTATCAATCGTTTCTCTATCCAGCCAGCAATGGGTAGACACCAGCTATACGATTCAAACCGAACGGGATATTTTCTATGGCACGGCCCGCGGTTTTGCAGGAGCTACTGATTCTCTTTTTATAGACCTCTCCTACCCTATTAATGATACGGTACCGGCCTGTGGAAGACCCTTATTGGTAATGATACATGGCGGGGCGTTTATTGGTGGCGACAAAGCCGAAGATTATCCTCCCCGTATCCGGGAAGATTTCGCTAAACGCGGTTACACAACAGCATCGGTGAGTTATCGTTTGGGGCAAATCCACACCAATCAAGCCATCAATTGTAATGTACCGCTTTGGAACTGCTACAACATGACGGATAGTAGCGAGTGGTACCGCGCCTATTATCGAGGCATCCAGGATGTTAAAGGAGCTTTGCGCTATCTTATCAACCATTCGGAAGATTACCAAATTGATCCCGAGAACGTTTTTATCGCCGGTGAAAGCGCTGGTGGCTTTATCGCTATGGGTGTTGGTTTTCTGGAACAAGACGAAGTACTAGCAGACTTGGTTGCCGAATATCCTGATGCCCCGGCACCCAATCAATTGTACGAAGGCGCTTGTATTCAGACTTTAGGCTTAGCCAATAATATTGCCGAAATGGACCTTACTCGCCCAGACTTGGGCAGCCCTGAGGGCACCTTGAATCTGCCGCTGAGTAAGCCCTATCACATTCAAGCAGTAGGTAATTTCTACGGTGGTGTTTTCAATAATATTTTCACAACCAATGCTGCTGATCCTCCAGCACTCTATCTTTTCCACCAACCTTGTGATTTGATTGTTCCCTACCGCACAGCAAGGGTACTCGCAGGCTATGTCAATTGCCTGCTGGGGTTTCCTGCCAATTGTGGTTATATCGTCAATCGCCCGATTGTCTATGGCTCGTTGGGCATTAAGCAGATGATAGACACCATGGTAGTCAATGGGGTTCCTACTTCCGACTATTTATTTGACAATACCACCAACAACTGGAACTGCCTACAACAAGCCACCAACCAGTCACTTAGCTGCCATACCATTGATAACTACTGGCTGAGGACAACCAATATGGCGACGTATTTTGCCGAATACATCGACACCTGTGCGGTTTCCGCAACGGTTATGCTCGAAGACCTCCCAGACTTAGTCCACATTTATCCGAATCCGGCCAATCATGTTACTACCATTGAATTCAAGGAGGTGCAAGCAGAAGTCAGTTTGGTGGTGACCAATGCTTTGGGGCAAGTCTACCGTCGCCAAACACAGCAAAATTGCACGATGATTACCTTGGATGTAGAAGAGTGGCAGTCCGGGTTCTATCAATTGCTTTTCGAAGTAGGCAACCAACGTATTTCTCGAAAGTTAATCGTGAACACAGGAAATTAAGGTAGGGGATGAGGAAATAAATAATCTACGCAAAATTTGTAGGAAGATGTTTAGATTGTTTTTCGCGAACTCCCTTAAAGCTATCTTTGCTCCATGTCACGACAGCCTCGATTATTATTTTTACTACTTTTTACGGCGATAGCCTGTGGCTACCTGTTGTTTTATTGCTTAGATGCCCTTCCTCTACGCCTGTGGGACGAAGGGCGACGGGCGGTCAACGCTTTGGAAATGTGGTCGGGGGAAAGCCACCTTTTAGTTCCTTCATTTCTTGGGGAGCCCGACCATTGGGGCACCAAACCTCCATTGCTGGTATGGTCACAAGCGCTGGCAATGCAGGTACTGGGGCCTACCGTGCTGGCCGTGCGCTTGCCTGCGGCGCTGGCTACGCTTATGACCTGTCTTTTTTTGGTGTACTTTTCTGCCCGTCACTTAAAGCGGCACTGGGCTGGCGTTGTTGCTGCATTGTGCCTCGTTACCGTGCCGTTTTATATGAATGGCCATGCTGCCAGGTCGGGCGATTTCGATGCACTGCTGGTGTTGTGGCTAACCGTAGGCGTACTCTACCTTTATCTTTTCCTTGAGGAAAACAGTAAGCGGACATTATTGCTTTCCGCCGTAGCACTCACCTTGGCCCTTTGGACCAAAGGTGTAGCGGCCCTATTTTTCCTGCCTGGCATATTCCTCCTTTGTTTGTTTGTACCCTCTTATCGCTCCGCCCTCACGAATTGGCGGGTTTATGCTGCGGTTTTATTACCAATGATGAGCCTTGTCGGTTATTATCTTCTGAGAGAAATCTATGACCCTGGTTTTTTAAGCCTTTTATGGGAAAACGAACTCGGTGGGCGGTTCAGTCAGCCCTTGGAAGGGCACCGGGGTGGCCCCATGTTTTATATCGGGCAATTGCTGCTTTGGCCTACCGAGCAGCCTTGGTGGTTATGCCTCATCGTAGTGCCATTGCTTTACTGGCGACGGGCTGCTGATCGTCCCTTACTCCGGTACCTTCTTGTTTTATTGGTAACCCACCTAATCATTCTCACCCTTGCTTCCACAAAATTGTTGTGGTACGCGATGCCTCAAGTGCCGTTGTACTGCTTGCTTCTTGGGCTTGGCTTCCAGGGACTCTTGGACTGGATTGCGATTGAAAAACGAGACGTCTATACCAACTGGTTTGCAATAGCTGGCTTGGTGCTGTGCTTGGCTTGGCCTTATCTCAACATGGCACACCGTGTAGCGCAAACACAACACGGGCCTGAATATTCCTCAACGACGGTGTACGGTGGTTACCTCCCGACACTAGACGAGTTGGCGACTTACACCTTACTCCTCCCCTCTTACAATCCTTCTGCCATTTTCTATGCCCAGTTGGCTCAGCGGCGTGGTATTGAGGTAAACATTGCTTATCTTGATACGCCTCCCGTGCGTGTACATCCAGGAGCCGCGGCTGTTGCTAATTTCCCTAAAGGCACTTCTGTCGTCGTTTGCGAAATGGATCCTTGGCTCCACATGGATGGTAATTATCGGTTTAGCGCTTCGCATGAAATTTCTCCTTGTAAGTGCTTGAAGGTGGAGGGGACGAAGTAGCTCCTACCTCCTCCATCGGGTATAAAACCCGACCTTACGAAGCGGAGGGCTAACATAAACCACTACCCATGACCCAACTAATTCCACTCTCCCTACTTATACTGATCATCTTCACAGCTTGCCATTCACAAACGCCCGCTGAAACCAGCAGCACGAGCCAATTGGTCGTTGGCGGCCCTTGCGAAGGCTGCGAGGCACTGTTTGAATACGGTGACCGCGTACTTTCTTCCGTTGACACCTTGCCGGATTTTTATAAAAACGAACCCCAAATAATCCTTACAGGGACGGTCTTCGAGCCTGACGGAACAACTCCCGCAGCAGGCACCATTCTCTACATCTATCATACAGATCGAGAAGGTTTATATCGCGGAGGAAATAACAGTAGTGCCTGGAGCCGGCGTCACGGTCGCTATCGGGGGTGGGTAAAAACAGACGAGTCAGGGCGCTATGCGTTCTATACTTTCCGGCCAGCACCCTACCCTGGTGGACAGGAAGTGGAACACATCCATTTAACGGTAAAACCAGCTCAAACGAATGAGTATTACATTGATGATTTTGTCTTTGACAACGACCCCTTACTTACGAAAGAACGACGTAGCCGGCTGCAAAATCGTGGTGGTTCGGGGATCGTATCGCTAAGAAAAGAAGGAGAATTGTGGAAAGGAGAGCGGGATATCGTGTTGGGATTGAATATACCAGGGTATTGAGTACTGCTCCGTAAAATCGGGTTTAAAATCCGACTTTACGGAACAGTGGAACAGCAGGTTACGAAATCTCTCCGCCACAGCTTGATCCCGCGCCAGCCGTACAGCCGTAACAATGCTGATTGACAACCACGCTGCGGTCTTTGAGGGCATCCAGGTCGAAATCATCTATGTGTTGGCTAGTGCTGGCAACTTTCAGGTCCAGCATCTGATTGAAATCACAATCGTAGATAAAGCCGTCCCAGCTGATGGAAAGGGTATTACGACACATAAGGCCATCAACCGTGCCAGGGTTGTAAGCCTCTACCAACTTGTGCATATACTCTTCATAGTTCCCACTCTCTAACAGGTAATCCAGGAAGCGGGCGATAGGCAAGTTCGTTATCGCGAAAAGCATATTGAATTCAATATCAAACTTACGCTTTAACTGACGCTTAAACTCTGCTTGCAAGGTCTCTTGGCTAGCGGGCAAGAAGGCACCACTAGGGTTGTAAACGAGGTGAAGTTCCAGGCCCGTCCCTTCTTTGCCGTAACCGACTGCGTTGAGCATCTGCAGGGCTTTGATAGAATCTTCGAAAACACCGTCGCCTCGCTGGCTATCGGTTCGTTTCTTAGAAAAATACGGAAGGGAAGAAACTACTTGTACCTTGTTTTTTGCAAAAAACTCCGGCAGGTCGTGGTATTTTGGATTGGCACACAGAATGGTGAGGTTACAACGATCAATCACCTGCTTACCCAGGGCCGTCACTTCTTCTACAAACCAACGAAAATGGGCATTCATTTCCGGAGCACCACCTGTAATATCGACCGTAGTGATGGTGGGCACAGAAGCTATGATCTGTAAACAACGCTCCAAGGTTGCGCGATCCATATTTTCCTCCTTGCGGTCGGGGCCGGCATCTACGTGGCAGTGGGCACAGGTCTGGTTACAGAGTTTTCCGATATTTAACTGAAAGATCTCTACAGGATTGGTCTTTAACGGACGGTGTCCAATTTCTGCAATCTTATCACCAAAACCAGGGAACTTCGAATCGACAATATCCTTGCCGTTGAGGACATTCAGTTGAACAAAAGAATCCGAAAGATTATTCCCTCTTGCTTTTAGGGATTTGCTTTTTTGCTTAATAGCCATCTATTGCTTTTTTTTGCAGCCATTTTAACTTTGACTTTTTTTGCCACGGAGACGCGGAGGCACGGAGATTCTGCTAAAAACGCTCTAATCCCGATTTATTCCGTTGAGGCCGTGTCTAGCTGATTTAGTGGCTAACTATTCTGTCAAAAGTAACTACTGCTTTTTGAGGAAAGTTTACGCTTCGCATATCTAGTACTGAAACGATGTATCTGTGAAGTCAGGTGGACTAACAAATTACATGGACAATCGTTCAGCGTGGTTCATCATCTGAACGCCAAATACCAGTGCAGCGCCACTCTTGATGGCAGCGGCAACGTGTACGGCTTCCATCATCTGCTCTTCATCCGCTCCTTTTTCGAGGGAAGCGGAAGTGTAGGCATCGATACAGTAAGGGCACTGCACAGTATGCGCAACAGCCAGTGCGATCAAGGCCTTTTCTCGCTCAGTGAGCGCTGTATCTCCTTTAAAAACAGTATTGTAGTAATCGAAGAATTTGGTGCCCATCTCCTCTTGCAACTCGGTGATCTTACCAAATTTACGTAGATCCTTAGGATCAAAATATTTCTTTTCCATGTTGTAGGAATGCTAGTTATTCTGAAAGGTAGCAATACTAGCACAAAAACCGCAGATGGCAAAATATATGCTGGGGCCAATGTCCGTAGTTGGACAAGTGTATTGCTGATCAGTGCGCAGGCCTGTAGGCCGGAGCGCGGGGCGCGGAGCGACCTAGGGCAAAGGATGGGCAGGAGCGCTAGCGACAGACAGCCTGGTGCCGATCCCGTCTCGACTAGAAAAGTCGGGATGGGAGAAGGCATGACCCCAAAAAAGTTACCTGCCAACTACCTTTCGGTAGCGGGCAGGCACAAAAATACAATACTGTGCTGCCTAGAAGAGCGTCTCCCCTACCTCTAGGCAGCCAAGTTGCTCTTTTTTACTGTTTTATCAGTCGCTGGATTTCTACTGGAGCTCCTGTTCTAATCAATTGTACGAAATACATACCTGGTTGCCAGTGGTTGGCGTCGAGGGTAAAGTTGTTGTAACCTTCGTAGCTATAGTTGAAATAGCTGGTCACCAACTGTCCTTGAGTATCAACTACACGGATTTGTGTAGGGCCATCCTGGGTAGCGCGCCAAGTGAGTACACTCTGGTTGCTCGTCAGGTTGGGAGCAAGCGTACTGGTAGGCGTGGTAACCAATTGTTGCTGATTGTCCGCTGAGCTCAAACGGCCTATTGCAAACCCGGTTACGGCAGTAGTGAGGCCCGACAATTGCAGGTCCAGGCGGGTATCTCCACTACCGTAAGCGGTAAAGGTGGTGGCCATTTCCTGAGCAGTTGCTTCGTTGCTCAGCGTGGCGGGGCCAATAAACTGATACGCTAAAGCATCGTCGGCATCCCAGCCGCTATTGTTGAACCATTGCCAGCCGGCAAGTTCACCATCGTCAAAGTAAAGCCCCGCTGAAAGTGCCGCCGCCCCAGGGTGCTCGGCAACGATACGCAGGGTTTTGCTGAAGGTCGTGCCAGTAGCCCAACTGTTGTTGGCGGTGCTTCCTGGCTGGTCAACCATCACACTCACGCAACCGTAGTCATGGGCAGTCTCATTGGTCAAAACGGCCATCATGCCTCCTGTGCCGGGGTCGGTGAAGTAAACCGTTCCAAAAGGCCCCAAGTATTCCTCGGCGGGTGCGCTGGTGTTGCGAACCGTTTGCACGTGATTGTCGGGCACTTCGTCGGCGCTGGTCAATTGTATTTGCTGTACTGAATTGGCGTTCAATAATCCTACCTGCACACCATTGGTTCCTTGAGCAGCAAACGATAGCTCGATAGCTTCCATCGCTTCAGGATAAGCATCATCGTAAACCCGAAACTGAAAAGATTGGGTATTGGTAACATTGTTGAACTGAAGGCTGCTCGTCAGTAATTGGTAGTCGCCCGTAGGCCCATTATCTGCATTTCCTTGTGCAAATAGCGATACATTAACCGGCTGTGTAGGGTAAGGTGTAATCCCAAGTTCGTAAGTGTAATCGGTATAACTGCGGCAGTTCTCCGCTTGGGAAGCATCCTCTTCTGCTAAGGTAGCAGCGACCGTTTTAAAGTACACTTTAGGGGTTTCGCAAGGGTCGTAAGTGCCGTTCATCTTGCGGATACTGCCTTGCCCGATGGGGTCTAGCCACACATCGAGACGGCGGCGCGGGTCACTTGCCAGGAGATCATCACTGTTGGTCCAGGAATAATTGAGGCGGCCGTAAAGGCCCAGGTCATTGGCCGGATCATCGCAATTTACACTGCCGCCGCCGAAAAGCTGACCAATAATGGTACCATCTTCGCGAAACAGCGCGGAACCAGAAGAGCCGCCCTCCGTCACCGAGTAACCATTTGGGGTAGCATCCCAATACAAAGCCCAGTAATAGCCATCTTCTTCGGGCACAACCGAGTGGGTGGAAATTTTCTTGGCATCGCCTGCTGGATGGTGAATACCTACCCCGGTATTGCCTTGCGCACCAGTAGCGTCCCAGCCGTTGAAATACACATCGTAGGCCCCGCGCGGGTTTTCATCCAGTTCAATCAGCGCAAAGTCTGAACTCAGAAGGGTATGCAAGCCAGTTTCCATCACACCAGCATTGGCCAACACTGTACCTCCACTGGTCGTTTGCTCAGGGAGTGGGCCGCTGTTGGCACAGCCTGCGTATTCATAATTCCAGTAAAAGACGTACCCGGAAACATCAGGGTTAATGATAGCGTCTTGCTTGATACCACCGCTCAGGCAGTGGTTGGCCGTCAGGAAGAGTGGCTTGCAATCGTTGGCGGTATTGGTCACCAGGGTTCCGGTACATAGGTAGAGGCCGTCCATAATGATCTTCGCCACGCCTTTCTTTTCATCCTGCCAGTTATCCCCTTCCTCACAGTTGACGTTGACCTGGCAATCACCAGAAGCTTTATCTTCGGTAGAGCCATCGAGGTTGCGGTAACCATGGCTTACCTGGGCAATTTTGATACTGCCTTGTCCACGCACATCAGCAGGTTCCAGGTATTCCAGTGTCAGCTGGGTGCCGTGCACTAGTGCCGTCGCAAAACGGCGATTGTCTTTGTTGTTATTTTCGGTAAAAGCCCCCAATACCTGGCTCTTATTTTTGTTGTACAAATACAACTCCGCCCCTTGTGGGAGGTAAAAGTCACTATAAAGCAGGTTGATATTCAAGGCATCAGGGCAAAAGATGGTGAGCCGCCAAACACGATCACCACCACGCAGTTCCGTCCATGTACCTGCGTTAGCGAGACTCAGGTCAACATTGTGCCCAAAAGCAAAACGGAGAGGGAGGTTATATGCCTCATCGGCCAGGTCTTCGGCTAGCAAGGCATCGGTATCCAATGCAGGCAGCACTACGGTAGCAGCAGTAGGCAATGCTTGTTGTGTGCTGATGGGGGTACCAGCAACACTGAGCTGAGCCCACGATAGTTGGACACAAGTTAAGATTAAGAGTAGGAGTAAAGAAAAACGTGTCATTTAGCAAATATTAAGAAGTGATAGTCGGTAGGACCAATGGCTGTTATACACCAAAAGTCTGAACTATCAGGCAAGAATCTTGCCTGGTCTGATATTTGCAAATGAGTGGGAAAATTTCCTTAACTCGCCCCCTTCTTCTCCCACACCACTACGTAATTGATGATGCGGCTACTTGAGTTCGTCATCATTTCCCAGGTTAACAGGTTAGCGTCGCCACGCGATTCATCGTCTTTGAGGTCTTGCCCTGCTTTCATGGTAAAATCTTTGCGCAGGAGGCTGAGAACCGGCCGGTTTTTGAAATTATAATCATTGCGATGTTTGTTGCCTCCTTTGGCTTTGTACAGGTCGCTTGTCACGCCTGATTTTCGCACGTAGTCCGTGTTCCCCAAACCATAAGGATCATCCACTACAAAGCCATTTTTAGTGATTGATTGGATAAAATAATTGTGTGTTCCAGACTGGCCTGCTCCCTTGTGAAAGATGGAAAACATGACCACGTTACCCAAGTCGAGGTGGTCTTTCACCAACTTGCGGGTGGCCAGGTCCGAGCTCAGGGTGTTGTATCTCTTATAGGCGTAGCTGCCTTGTTTCCCAAAATCGCCATCGTTTTCCAAGCCTTGCTGTAAGCGGATGTTGTGGCTACCGGAAGAGTTGATACTGGTAAAATGGGCGCTATTGATCAGGTAGTGATAAAAAATGGTAAGGTCTTCAAATTGGGCATGCTCACGCATATTTTCGGCCACCTTCTCAAAATGTCTTTCACCCAGCCTTCCAGCTTGTACTTTCTGATAATTCTTAGTGGCCCTAGCATTGATCCAATCAAGAAACTTTTTGCCTTTATTCTTCCAATGCCTTTCCAAATTGTCTGCTCCTTCTTCGCGAAAGCGTTGATCGATTGCTTCAATCATGTCCGCGCGCGACCAGCCGGCTCTTTCGGCCATCATGGTGAAGGTTGTAGGAGCGCAGGTACTCTCCGGCGAGATCAGGTTATCACTCTGCGTACGGTACTGCGGCACTCGCAGGAGGGTGTTCCAATCGGTATTGGAGTACCAAGAGCCTGCATTCGTATTCACATCATCTTCGGCTTTCACCCTGGCGATATTGCTTTCCGTCAACTTTATCCACTCTCGCAAGGGGGATATTAGTTCGTGCGGGCTGGTTACTTGTTGCAGATCTTCCTCATAGATTGGCTCCGGGGCTAGCGCGCTTATAGCTAGTGGATTACCTTTATTGAAACGACGAATAACGCGCTGTGCCTGCGACAGTACCCCTCTAATACGGTCTAGTTTATCCTGCCCTTTCAGGTCGTCCATCACTTCGTATTGCTTCTCCAAGAACGAGGCAAAAGCCATCAGATAATCGGCTCGTTCTTTCTGCTGCTGGGTCCAAAAATCCTCCCATAGACACCAACCTCCGCTGCTAAGTTTCACCAGCTCTCCTTTCTTTTTTACAAAAAAGTGGGACTTATCCAGGCCGCCTTTCAGGTAGGGATCTTGGGCCATACCTTTCACTCGAGTATTTGCTTGGGGGTATACCCAAATATTGGTATAGTAGGCATAGTAAGGCGAGGGGTCAAAGAAGTCGAGTTCCTCTGTGTCCGACACTTTCAGCCAGTGCTGGTTGGCTCGCTGGAGTGCGTTGCGTATTTTCCCAAGGGCAGCTTCGTTTTGGCTCTGTACTGTACCGGTAGCGAAGCGGGTCACCAGTTCCTTGGCTTTTTGGAGCGACTGGTCTACTTGCTGCTGCCCTTTCGTTATTGTATCTACCCCAGCCTCCGCATCTAATCTTTTCACGATATCACTGTGCAGTACTGCTTCTTTGTCCGTCGTTGGCTTACGCAGGTTGCGTATTTCGTCGGCAATACCTGCCAGATTGGTCATTTTTTCTTTGGCCAACGCTTGAACAGAAGTCACTTGCTTTGTCATTGCAGCCAGCTGCGTTTTTGCTTCCGACAATTGCTTTTGGGCCTGCGTTATCGTATTTCTGTTCTCCTTCAGTAAGGTGGCTGAAGCTTCGGCTTTTTCGTGAGCCGACCGGGCGCTACTCTGCAACTTAACCAGCTTGGCCGTACCTTCTTTGTTAACTCTTTTGTCTAGTGCGGCCAGTAGCTTGACAAATAATTTCTGATCAGCTACAGCGGTAGCTTCTTGCGTTTGCACCTTGGCAAGCGTATCACCTACTATCGTCAAAGACTGTTCCGTAGTGGTTGTTTTTTTGGCAAAATCTACCAGCGCAGTCGCACAGGTTTTATTCAGTTGGCGCACCAGCGTATCCCTTTCGCTCTTTTGCTGATTAATGCTTTTCCAGTAGTCCTTCACCAAGGAGTCAACAAACTTGTCATAATCAGGAAACCAGCTATCGCGCCGTTTTTTATACTTGTTATTTTTTCCCTCTTTCAGCCACTTGGTCAGTTTGGTTGTCTTTTCGTTAGCAAGGTTCTTTTCTTTAAAATACAATTTGAGAGTGGCCAGTGCCACTTGGGTTTGCTCAGACATGGAGGTGTTTTTTATGCAAAATTTCTCTAATATAGGGTATTTTAGGTTTGTTTGTCTGTGGTTTATCGTTGATGGTCACAGTATGAGCTTACAACAGCTATCCTTTCAAGAACCTAAGATGCCAGATTTTTTCAATCAACCATAAAACCTTCAAACCGCCCTCTGGCCCCATCCTCGGCCCTTCCCATTGTTTAAAATGGCTTCATTTCGGGATGTTTTTGACAGGGGAAGGGAGGCGTGATGCGCGGGTTTGTTTTGGGGTTACCACTCATCCTTTTAATAATGAATACGTGATATAGGCTAAGGTGCAACCGCACGCCGAACAGGGGAGGCTTGCTGTATTTTTTATTTCCCACTTCCGACTTCTGACTTCCGACTTCAAAATGGGCCTCCGCCTACCTTCGGTGGCGTCAGGCTGTCCGTCCTTTCAGTCCTACCATCCTTAGTCCCTGCGCGCTCCGCTTACCGCGCTCACCTGTTCGGTTCGCATTTTGATTGATCTCGAAAATTTTTAGAGAAGGAATCAATAAAGTGTACTTTGTATTTTTTTTGGTAAAAAACATAAGACAATATGGGCCACCCAAGCTCCAGCCTATCCACCAGAGGCCGCGCCTCCGCCGAAAATCCAGCAAGAATAGATTTTGAATTATTCATGGAGGCCAATCAAAATCTATATTGCCCTGATAGCAACCCTAATGGTGCATTTCCCCTGAACGTTGCCGAAAACACCCTATCTACATCGACTATCAAGGCACAGCTG
The DNA here is from genome assembly GCF_050633125.1 of Lewinella sp. Classification (NCBI taxonomy): domain Bacteria; kingdom Pseudomonadati; phylum Bacteroidota; class Saprospiria; order Saprospirales; family Lewinellaceae; genus Lewinella; species Lewinella sp. Next base: position 4,413 of record NZ_JBOEFX010000010.1, on the reverse strand, counting down.
ACCTCCATTCTTCAGCAGAATGAAATGCCCGATTGGGTATTGAACTATACCGACCTGCTAGGGCACCCAGAGGTTAGAGCCGAAGTCGCCCAATTTATGGAACACTACCTCTGCAAATGCCCCATCGATGCAGATACCATTGGCTTCTCTGCGGGGGCCTCGGCTATTATAGAGGTCAGTTCATTTGTGCTAGCTAATCCCGGTGATGTGGTGGTCATCCCCGCCCCCGCCTACCCTATGTACACCAACGACCTTGGTCTGAAAAGTGGCATGGAACGCTACGACCTTCAAACACATTACGACATCACAGAAATGGGCTCTGAAGCACCGGTGACAACAGCACACTTGGATAAGGCCTGGGCAGACCTGAAAGCTCAAGGCAAATGCTTCAAAATACTATTGATCACTTCTCCCGATAATCCAACCGGTTGTCTGTACACCAAACAGCAATTGCGTCAGCTGGCAGATTGGTGCATAGCCCATAAAGTCCATATTATCGTCAATGAAATCTATGGGCTTTCCCTGATTGACACAGATGACCAGGATTTGCAACATGATTACGTTGAAACCACTAGCTACGCTTCTTTTGCCACCATCATGCACGAATCAGAGAGTGATTATTTGCACTTGTGGTACGCTTTCTCCAAAGACTTTGCCATGTCTGGATTACGGTTTGGTGTGATACATTCCCTGAACGAATCGTTAATGGCGGGCCTTGGTAATCTAAATATCCCTCACCTGGTTTCAAACATCACACAATGGATGGTAGGAACAATGCTAAAAGACACCGACTTTATCGAAAGCTACATCCGAGAAAACAAAGCGCGCCTTAGTCAAAGTTACAAACTGGTGGTAGAAACCTTAAGAAAAGCGAATATTCCTTATGTTCCCGCCAGAGGAAGCTTATTTGTCTGGGCGGATTTTTCTAAATTCCTAAAAGAGGATAGCGACAAAGGCCAGGAAGTACTTTGGATTGACATTTTTAAAAACACGGGCGTATTGCTCACTCCCGGTTTAGGGTTCCAGCATCAAAAAAAGGGACTTTTTAGAATTGTACACACCGCAGTACCCCTTGCCCATTTAGAGGTGGCAATGGATAGGATGAAGGGTTATCTTCTTGGGTAGAATCATTTTCTTTATCTTTCGGCTCAGCCTGTTTCTGGCTGTGCGTTAGTAACATTTTTCTGATTCGAGACCTCAAAATACGTACTACCCAAGTTTTATTACCCCAGCCTTACGCCTGGTTCACGGCTCTAAACAATCAATAATGAACAAGATTTTAATTTCAACTTGCTCTCTGCTAGTTTGTATTTCTTTACATTCTCAGTCTTTTACTTCAACGCTAATATCAGATGAGATTCCTAGCTGCCAGGGAATCATCGCACACGACTTTAACTCGGATGGAATAAACGAGTATGTTGTCACTCAATTTAGCCAAGATAAGGTTCTTCTGTTAAGAGAAGACAATGGCCAAATAATTGAAGAGGAACTACTTACAGTTGATGGTCCAATTAGATTAGGCATAGGAGACTACAACCTAGACGGCTTGGATGACATTTTGGTAATCCATTCCTTGTCTAGTGGTATCAAGGTGTTGAGAAATCAAGGGAATCTAGCATTCTCTACTCAGTTCTTAAATAGCTTTGACTTTGAAAAAGGCCGGGAATTTGTATCTCACGATTTCGATCAAGATGGTGATTTAGACTTAATCGTTGCAAGTCCTGCCAATGATAAAATTTCATTATTTGAAATGACAAGCCCTGGTTTTTTCTCCTTTAGTGTCTCTGACATTGATACAGATTTAGACAATGTTGGTGAAATTAGTACTGCTGATTTTAATGGAGATGGAAACATGGATATCGTGACTTGTGCTAGGTTTGGTTCTGATATAAATATTTACCTGAATGACGGATCATTAAATTTCAGTAAAATTAATATTGATAGCCAACCTTCACCTTTAGGTAATACAACTGGTGATTTCAACAATGATGGGTTAAACGACTTTGCCATAACTGACTTTTCCGGAGCAACCATTATTTATATAAATAGCGGGAATAATGTTTTTGAATCTACTCAAATAGACGTAGACATTCCTGAGGCTACTTCCATAGAGAGTCTCGATTTCAATAATGATGGAAATTTAGACTTAGCGGTAGCTTTCTCACAAGGACTAGCCATTTACAAAAACCTAGACCCCACATCATTAACCTTTGAGAAAGAAGAGATTATAATCAACGATGCTATCTCTGATATTTTTGTCTTTGATAACGAAAATGATGAAAACTTAGACATTCTTGGTTCAGTAGCAGGGGCTTCATCACTTTATTTATTTACAAATGACTTGACAAGCTCAACTATTGAACCTTTAGATTTTTCATTGTCCATATTTCCAAACCCTTCGAATAGTGTAATAAATATCACCACTATTGAAAGCAATTATATAGCTAAGCTGTACGATCATTCTGGACGCTTGTTTTTTGAGGGAGTGAACACTGAATCAATTGATATCTCTAAATTCCAAAGTGGAATGTATTTGTTAGAATTACAAGTACTAGAGTCTCAAAAGAAGATTTTCAAGAAAATCGTAGTAACTAAATAAGAACTCTTGCTACAAGGAATTAAATATCTAATGCTCAGTTTCATTTTTCATTTGGCCTTCCACTACAATAGTAGTGCACAAATTCAATTAGGGACTGATATTACAAGTGCACAAACACGCGATATATGCGGTTATGATGTTTCCTTATCCCATGAAGGAAACAGAATGGCCATTTCTTATAGTTCTTCCGTTAGCGTATTTGAGTACAATGGCATTGACTGGGTACAAATGGGAGAGGATTTAGAAGCAGAAGAAGGTAACAATGTATATATTTCGCTATCAGGAAACGGAGATATACTCGCAATAGGAGACTTTTCTTCGGTTAGGATTTTGGAATATGACGGCACGGAATGGGTACAAATTGGTCAAGATATTTTGAATGGAAATTTTGCAGGATCATTTGGCCATAGGGTTTCTCTATCAGAAGATGGTTTAAGCGTTGGAGTTGGAGTGGCCTCAAACGCAGCATCTGTTTTTGTATACAAATTTGAAAACGATGAATGGATACAAGTAGGGCAGGCTATTCTCCAAGATCCTGATGAGATGGAATACACTGGAATGTCCGTCTCTATTTCAGAAAACGGCAATACCATAGGCGTAGCAATACCAGGAATTAGTCAAGTAAGGATTTACGAACTCATTGCTGACGAATGGCTCCAAAAAGGAAGTGACATTGAAAACGAAGGTTTCTATGACGAGGGCGTATCTTCCATTTCATTATCTTCTAATGGTCAAAAAATTGCCATCGGTGCTCCTAACTGGTCAAGTGCTAATTCTATTAATATTGGTAGAGTTAGAGTATTCGAATATGAAACTGACGCCTGGAATCAAATAGGAAACGATATGGAAAGTGATGGCGCAGAATACGTTGGTGGCGCTGTGTCCTTATCTAACGATGGCACCACACTTGGAACCGGTTATCATTGGGGAGGGTCAGCCAAGATTTACAAACTTGAAAACAATGTATGGATTCAAAAAGGGGCAACCCTTGAAACTGGCTCTTTCTCGGTTTCCGTTTCAGGTAACGGAAACATTGCTGCTTTTGGAAACCCTTTATTTGATAACAACGGCCCTCAAGAGGGCGTATATCATGGTTTAGTTCAAGTTTTTGGAGATTTCGTCACAAGTACAGCAGGTGATTTCAATGAAAAAAATCAGATAAATATTTACCCTAACCCTTCAGCTGGCTTTACCACGATTGACCTGGGAGAAAATCATCAAATAGAAAGCATTGCAATAAGAAATGTTTTAGGTAAAACAGTAGATGCATTTGCAATTACTAATTCCATCAAGCAAGTTGAATTTGATATTAATGGGATGCCTGGTTTATACCTGATAGATGTCATCTCAAATACTGGCATACACAAGGTTTATAAACTAATAAAAAGCAACTAACCTCGATTTTTCATTTCTGCGAAAGCATAACATACACTCCATCCCCGGCACTAAGTGGTTTAGCTACGCTGATCGTCGTTCCTCCTCGGAGTTGGGAATATTATCCTGCTACCTGGTTTGTACACTTTCCAAGGGCATACTACCAGAAGTCTGCTCCTCCCCCTGACCTCATCACTCATAATGCAATGTGAGGTTTAGCTCACGTTAATGCAGCTTACCCCCTACCTGTCCTGTCTCTTGTATTGTCAATAGTGCCAACTATGTCAAAGAATGCCATTTCATAAATCAAGAGTATAAAAACGCTTATGAGGACTTCAATTTTCACTTTAACCATCTTTTGCTTGTGGGCTTGTCAGCAAGACCAATCTCAAGAAGAACAACCAGCGGACGTTGTTCAAAACTCGTTAGAGCAAGTTCAA
>NZ_JBOEFX010000009.1:0-2358 GCF_050633125.1 Lewinella sp. | reverse complement strand
AGCTTTTTATTGGGGTATGAAGGGCCAATAGGTGATTTGTCCAGGCCAGCGGGATGATAGAGTGGGTGGAGTGGAATTGCAGATGATCCATAACAACGGGGAGAGGCATTTGATACTTGGTACTGGGCCTTCACCATCAGTGAGGTAGATGACACCATCGAAGGGGCCAATAGCATTTACCTTTTCCAATGCAGGGTCGAATGCCGTGCTGCCGCCCCCTTTACTTGTGGGTGGAATTTCTCCAGTAAACAGGAAGGAGGACCTCACCTGGTAGTCTGCTTCGATAATTACTATTTCGTGGGTGTACTGCTGTAGATCCTGCAACTCCCGAAAAAACTGTAGCCGTTGTGTATTTTGAATACTACCAGAAGTATCTAAAACGACTGCCAGCCGGGTAGTCCGACGGCGACGCATACCGGGGAGTGTGCCAAAACGGCGTGATGGGCGGCGTAGGCTGTTGCGATTTTGAGAACGTTGGGCACTGTTGATGAACCGACGTAATATAACGGACCAAGGTAAGACTACCTGACGAGAAGTAACAGTCAAATGGTTGCGCAGCTGTAAGGCGGCAGGTGTCTCACCAAGCGTAGAAAGAAGACTCCTTTGAGCAGGCCACCAGCGCTGCCATGTTAGCGATGAGTTTGTAGAAGGCCAGTAAAAATGAGACTTTCGCGAAAAGGGGTCTGCTTGCCATTTGGGTAATATATCTGTAGCCGTAAGTGTAGATTGCAAACGTAGAATAGCGGCATAAATCGTCCTTAAATCTGCAAATTCATCGAGATGAAGACGAGTACGGAGATCTTCGTAAAGATGATCCTGATAGCAAGTTGGAAAATATTGACGGACCTCTATATCAGCAGCCAAGTGAAAAGCCCATTTGATGGGGTACTGCGTGGACTGCTGTGGATGCTGCAATAGTAAATGGAGTAATTCTTCACAAAGCCAATCAGCGAGCCAAGCCTCTTTATCCTCTAGAAATTTCAGTAANNAAAGGCTGGTAAAGTAATACAGGTTGGTTCTCCCAAACGAAAGCAAAAGGGAGCGATGAACGCTCGTCTATCCGTTTAGGGATACCTACCAGCAAGTGCGCGAAAAAAGGAGCACGAGCCAGTAGTTGACGGGTCGTGGCGAGGAAAAAAGAGTGGGTAACTGTTGATGATTGGGGATTGATTATTGGCGATTTCAAGGTTAATAATGATGAAAAGGTACATTAAGTTTTTGTAACCTCTATAAATATGCTTGTTTGTAAAAATAAACCATCGTAATATTGCAATAAATAAATAAAATATTATGAAACAGACTCTATTTTCTTTGGTGATGATTGTTCTACTTTGTGCACCAAGTAGTTTAACTATAAAAACTAAGCTGACTAAAAAGCTGACTAATTATTGTACTACACTAGCTAATGAATTCCCTCAAATACCTGAAGATCGCCAAGCTGATTTACGAGCACTCGGGCAATATTTATTTGAAAAAATGAAAGCTGAAGAGGAGATTAAGTTGACGGTTATTTGTACCCATAATTCCCGGCGCAGCCATATGGGACAATTATGGTTGCTGACTGCTGCCGACTGGTATGGCATTGACAATCTTCATGCTTTTTCGGGTGGGACTGAGGCTACCGCTTTTAATGTAAGAGCAGTAGACGCGCTGAACCGTGCTGGCTTCAGGATTGGAGGCACAAATTCAATCGACAATACGACTTATGGTGCATCCTGGCATCGCGGATCGCGACCTAATGCAAAGACCTTAATGTTTTCCAAAAAGTATGACCATAGTATTAANNCCCAAGGAAAATTTTGCGGCCGTAATGGTTTGTAGCGAAGCAGATGAATCATGTCCGATAGTTCCTGGTGCCGAGGCCCGCTTTTCTTTACCATTTGACGATCCTCGCTACTCTGATGGTACAGCTTCCGAAGAATTGGAATACGATAAAGCTTGCCGTCTAATAGCTCGTGATGTATTCTATGCGGTAAGCTATGCGAAAGAGCTATTGGTTCTTGATGCAGAGGGTAATAAATAGGAGGGCGTACTGCCTACTCCGAAATAGTTGGAAGCCCCTACTCTTCTCGACATAGAAAAATCTGCACGAGGAAAGGTGGGGGGGGGCAAAGAGACACTGACGGACTTCTCACCGTCGAGGAAAGAGTGACATCCTAGAGAACAGTAGAGACTATGACCGAATCAGTGAAGCTGATTACTGCTGGTAAAGAGGTTTCACGTCTTCGATTATGTATTGCTTTATGGCGACTTCGTGCTACCCCATCGACCTACGCGAACAAGTCTATTCTCAACCAGCAACAACACATTAAGTTCCACTTCTCAACAAAAACAACTATTAATTTAATTTATTGAAAT